>JALNZH010000169.1 GCA_023229405.1 Bacteroidota bacterium | reverse complement strand
GTCCATCTATTTTTTGAGGAGCGATTTGTTCTGAAGTGCGAACTCGAGCAGTTTGTTGTAACCGGAGAGGTTGAGTTTTGCAGCGATGTTCACGCGGTGGTTCTGCACGGTGCGGGTGCTGATGAAGAGCGCTTTGGCGATCTGCGCGCTGGTTTTATTCTGCGCTAACAGTAACAGGATCTTTTTTTCAGTGGGTGTCAGTTCTTTGAACAGATCCATTGGAGACTCAGGTTCCGATGTCGTCTGCAGCAGGAGATCGGTCAGTGAAGGACTGATGAACTTCTTCCCTTTCGATACATGTTCAATGCATTTCAGGATCTCAGTTGCAATACTGTCTTTCAATAAATATCCCAGCACTCCGGCATCGAGTGCTTCATGCAGATAGGCGCCGTCGTCAAACATCGTCAGAATAATGATCTTCGTTCTGAGTTTCTCATGTTTCACTGTCCGTGCGATCTCCAATCCGGATACCTTCGGCATAGAAACGTCCAGCACGGCGATCATTGGTTTCAGCGCGCGGATCTGTGTGAGCGCATCTTCACCATTGGATGCCGCGCCGCAGATCTTCCAGCGGGAATCGGACTTGATGATAGCCGAGAGCCCTTCAGAAAATGCCGGATGATCATCCGCCACAAATATGGAATTGGTTTTAGCCATTGAGCGGTATCGTTACAGTGATATCTGTTCCTGTTCCGGCTGATGACCGGATCTGGATCGTTCCGTTCAGCACGCGGGTCCGTTCCTTTAGACTGGTCATTCCGAGTCCTTCTGATGTACCATCCCGGAAGTCGAATCCTTTACCGTTGTCGCGCGCCGTGATATGAATGTGTGAATTTACCGCTGTGATAGCAATATCGGCCGAAGTAGCCCCGGAATGTTTCACGATATTATTCACGATCTCCTGAACGATCCTGTATACATGGATCTCTTCCTGGGCATCACGCAAATTCACTCCATCCTGAACGGCAATACTGAACTGGATCGTTGTCGCCTTTGCTGCCGTTTCAACCATCGATTGTAAGGCCCGTTTCAATCCGAGCCGTTCCAGCTGATGCGGATGGAGATTGGAAGAGATCATTCTGATCTCTCGCACGGTCTCCTTCGTCAATTCCATTGCCGCCGTTATATCGTCCCTTGTTTTCCGTTTGGCGGCAAGGAGCATCTGAAGCATATTGCTGATGATCAGCATATTTTGACCGATGCCGTCATGCAGTTCCGATGCGATCCGTTTCCGTTCTGATTCCTGTGAATCGATGAGGAGTTTTGAGAATTGCTGCTGCCGCTGCTGTTCGAGCTTCAATGCAGCGAACCGACGTCGGACGAGCAGAAAAACTGTGAAGAACATCCCAAGCACTACGGCAGACCGGAAGAGAAATGTTTCCCAGAACGGCGGGGAGATATTGATGGACAGAAGATGTGCTTCAACGGTCCACGAACGGTCGTCGTTCGTCGCTCGTACGCGGAAACGATATTCACCCGGAGACAGATTGGCAAACGAAACTGCCGTACGGTTCACTATCGAGATCCATCCGCCGCTGGCACCTTCGAGAATATATTCATAGCGGATCCCATCCGGCCGTTCAAAATGCAGCGCGGCAAAATTTATGGTAAGATCGTTCTGATCGTACGGAAGATCGATCCTGTGAAGTTCCGAAACATCGACGGAAGGTTGAAACGGCAACCCTTCAACCGCAATGGAGGTAAGATACACCCGAGGGACGATACCCTGTGTATGAAACTGAACAGGATCAAAAGTCAGCACACCATCCGATCCAGTGAAATACAGTTTTCCGGAATTGTCCTTGAATGCATCGCCAAAACTGAATTCGTAGCCGTTCATTTCATGCGAGAGGTCATATGTCCGCAATTCGCTCTTGTGAGGATCGAACTGATGCAGCAATGATTGCGACGTGCCGAACCAGAGATTGTTTTCATTATCAACGATCAATTGGTACGCAAAGAAACGCGGATCGACGATCTGTTTGCGAAGAATCGGTCTACCGTCGGTTGAGAATTGAATGTTCACGATGCCGAACCAGGTTCCGACCCAGAGCGAATTCCCCACACCCCGGACGATGTAGGTCGGATTATTTAGTTTGTTTTCTTTGTTCACCGTATCCACTCTAAATGTGGTAAAGCGATTGTTCTTTCGGTCCCACCGCTGTAATCCATTCCCGGTGGCGATCCAAAAATACCCGGCGCTATCCTCGCAGATCACGCCGATATAGTCCGAACACAGTCCTGAAATGGTGTCCTTGCGAATCGATCGAAATTGCGGAGAGCGGGCATTCCGCTGATCGTTCGGAACAATGCTGATCCCTCCCCCCCATGTGGAAATGAGAATGTTTCCATCCTGGTCCGCAACAATCGAACGGGTGAAATTCGAATGCATCGGATCAGTCTGCTCCGATGATGCGAGATGATCAAAGACGAGCCTGTCACCCGGACTGAATTCTTTCGGAACACGGGTGCGGAACAAGCCTTCTCCCCACGTACCGATCCAAAGATTGCGATCAGCATCCAAATGAATATCCACAACACTCACATCATGCAAAGCAGAAAGCGGATAGTGAAACATTCCACTGTTTCCGCGGGAACGGATAGCAATCCCTTTTGTTGAGTTGTACCAGGTGTTCCCCTGATCGTCCATCCACAGCGAATTGATCGAGTTCGTGGGAAGAGGGTTCTTTCGTGAGGGATCGCGGGTGATCGTGCTAAATCTCGGCGGACGAACAGAAAGTTTGTTCAACCCTTTTTGGGTTCCAAACCACAGCAATCCGTCGTCAAATCCGGCAATGCACACGATGGTGTTGTTGGAAATGGTCGACGCATTCTCCGAATTGTTCTGATGAAGTTCAGCGCGGCGATCCGCCAAGGAATATTCGATCAATCCATTCACTGTTCCGATCCACAGGATCGAATCTCGATAGAGATGGATCGATGGCACAGACTGCAGCGATGAAAGCGATTGCGGCAGGGAGTGTGAAACATATGTTATGTGAAAAGTCTTTGGGTCGATCTTCAGAATTCCTTTCCCTCCCGAAGCTGCCCATACCGTTCTTTTATCGGAAGAAAAGATCAGATCGTGGATTTGAATATTATACAGAGAACGTTTCATCGGCGCGGAGAATCGTTCGGCAACAGGATCGAAGAGAAAGATCCCTTTGCCGTACATCGCCAGCCACAATTTGCCGTACGCATCCTCCCGAATACTGTTGACAATATTGTCGGACCGTTCCTGAGGGAGTGATGAAACGATCTGAACATGCCTAAGAAATTGTCCTGTGCTGTCGAACTTCAGTAGTCCATCGGTTGTTGCGATCCAGATCGAATTCCTGCTGTCGCGGAACGCACTGATCGCGTTGATTGAATCGATCCCGGCAGAGCGTGAAAAGTTGGTGAGAGTTCCCGTGCGGTAATCATACGAAGCGATCGTTCCCGAAAATTCGAAGAAGAGGATCCGAAATGTATCGAGAACGAAACCGAAGGAGTAATTGCTGCCGGGGAGCGATGCGCTGTCCGCACGGTTGATGCTGAACTTCTGGAATGACAATCCATCATACCGCTGGATACCATTGTTCGTACAGATCCACAGGAATCCTTTGGCATCTTTGACGATATGAGCGACCGTGTTCGAGACGAGTCCATTCCGTGTTGTGATTTGTTCAAAGAATCTCGGAACGAGATCCTGTTCCGCGCTGATGCATGATGCCGGCAAGATGATCGAAACGATAAAAAGAAAGAGGGTTTGTCTCATTGATATTGAAACACAAGCGTTCGTTTACAAACTCATCCAGTAACTCACCTTCACAACATATGCGTTATCAGGGGACGAATGCAGAAATGTATTGTCAATATTCGTCCCCAGCCCTGTTTCATATCCGCCGTTTTGGAAGAATGAACGTCCGTGCGACCAAACAAAATAGAACGTACTCCCCTCCCGATATTCCCATCGAAGCACCACATTCGTTTGTAGGGAGGTTCTGTTCAATCCTTCTACATGGTTATACGTGCTCTGAATCAGATTTCTGTATGGATTCAGAATCGCATACGAGGAAGTGTCAAAATTTCTTTTTTCCCAATAGAACTGATTGTAAATTTGCAACGACAGATCGTGCGTGAATAGAACAGAACTTCGCACAGTAAAATCTATTCCATCAACGTTTCTGCGACCATATAACGCCACCGGAGAGAATGCAATACTCGACACGAGCGTATCTCTTACAAACCGGTCCAAATCCCGCTCCATTGCATAGCCAAGAGAAAGCTGATATTCCATAGCGCTGGTCGGACGAAGAGTGACGGCACCTGCCGCATTTGAAGCGAATCCGTTATTTGCATAGGTGCGATAATTATATTCTGCATTCACAATAATCGCCTTCCTGTTGTCGCTTTCAATCTCGCCGCGAAGAAAGAAACTCGAAGGAATGTTATACACTCCATATCCGCGCGGTTCATACGGGTCCTGTCCACCCAGCGAATAGGAAGCGTTGCCACTGACGGACCAATAATTCAAAAATTGACCGAACGCATTAGTGCTGATTTCCCGGAAGAGAGTCATCTTATCGTAATTCCACCGCCAATGGACGTTGCCACCAAAATTATATGAACGGAACAGATCGCCCGGCGTAAAATTGCGGTATCCGCCGTTGACTCCCACACCATAATCGTTCGGCGAACGGAAAAATCCAATATCATTGATATAATATTTCTTCGATGTAAAATCGAAACCGCCGCCGTATGTCCACTCTCCACTCACTCGGGCAAAATTTAATTTTCCAGCGGAACCCTGCTGCATATACGGTTGAGAAAGTACGATGAAGTGTTTGTTAATAAATGTCGTTCCGTGTGACACGGCAAGAAAACCGTTCAACCGGTATTTGCTGCTGTCAAGTTTCACATCCCAGTCCGTTCCCATGGTATAAGCCGGCATTCTTCCTGTGCGGGATGTCCCGGTAACAATTGCACCGATGTTTGAATTTCCCCAAAAATCCTGTTTCATCCTGAAGAGATTATATGACGCACTCGGTTCAGCACGAAGTGATTTTTCCCTGCCGAGAGAATCGCGGTATGAAAACTCTTCTTCATCTGTTATAGCCGTTAATACACCAATAGATGTCCCGCTCTCGGTTTTTCCGGAAAACTTTGCCGCTCCTAGAATCGTTGCCGTGCGCGCTTCGTCCGTAATCAACGATTTTTTTTCTGGAGGATGAACGGAGATCGGCCTGCCAATTCTGCGTGAATAGAATAATCCCGGACCATAATCACCGCCAAATGTTACAAAGCGAATGATCTGAGTCCCTTCAATAAAGAACGGGCGCTTTTCAGGATAAAATGTTTCGAACGACGTCAGGTTCAACACTGCTGGATCCGCTTCGACTTGTGCAAAATCCGGATTGAATGTTGCATCTAGTGTGAAATTGGACGATACGCCGTATTTAATATCCACTCCAGCGCTTGGACGCAGCGCTTCAACTTTTACCCGATCTCTTGTTTGTGGATAATGTTCGGACGATCCGACGGCATACGGCAGCACTTCCATTGCATTCGAAAATGAAATGTTCGATACTCCAGTCATGGTTCCAAATTGCGACACCACTCCGTCCTGTTGTTTGCTCATCAAATTCCAGTTTGTCTCTTCCTGTTTGCGGGAAATTCTTCGCGCAGCATTCACACCCCACAGTTCGTTCCCTTCAGTGAACCGGATTTGGGATAGAGGAATTTTCCATTCCGTACTCCAGCCGTTTGGAAGGATCCTCGTTTCCGATTCCCAGATAGGATCCCATGAATAATCTTCGTCCTGCCCGTCATTATATGTAAGATTGTCTGATTTAGACCCTGAGGCAAGAACAATAAATACAAAGGCAGTCTGCCGATCATAATAACTGTCAAAACCGAGCCCGAACCAATCGGATTCGGGAATATCATCACGCCGGGCAAGACGGGAAACGATGCTGTCGGGATGAGAATCGTACATCATAGCATAGACATAGATGTTGTTGTCATCGTACAGGATTTTAAACTCTGTCCGTTCCGATTCCGCCGCATTGTCCACCGGCTCACGTTGAACGAAGTCCGACGCGGAATTCGCCGATTGCCATACGGCATCGTTTCCATTTCCATCGATGATTGGTGCGGAGGTTGTCCGCACAGCTTTTAAGGATTTCGGCTGAGCTGAAAGCATTGTACAGAGCACGGCAAAGGAACAGAGTGTAAAGAGGGTATTCATAAAAATATTCGGCTGGTGAATAATGCGTTCTAATTACGCCAATATGGGATGGAAACGCAAGAGGATGCGGATTGTTTTAGAACAATTGTCAACGGATTGTCACGGAACGCGGACAAAGACCGGTCCTTGTTCAAACTGATGCTCATTGGTTAATTGTTTCACCATTTTTCCCTTATTGTTAAAGAGAAAAATGCTGAATTTTTTGTTCTCGCGGTCGGAACATTCTACAGCCAGATATAATCCGTCGTGAGACCAACTGTGCCATCCTTCATTCATCGTTGTGTCGGCGGTAAAGCGGCGTCCCCCGGATCCATCGGGTGCGATCAGAAAAATGCTTGAGCGTCCCTGCTGGTTGGAGATGTATGAAATGAAATTGTTGTTTGGCTCCCAGAATGGCGGACCGGCATGATAACTGTGGATGAATGCCGTGGTATCCTCTTCCGGGTATCGGGTAAGACGGTGAAGATTGGATCCATCGGTGCGCATGATCCAGAGTTCGTCATGCTTCGTGCCTCGCTTGGAACGGAAAACGATCTGTTCTCCGTCCGGTGAAAAGATCGGATCGTTGTCGTACAATGTATCGTTCGTCAGTCTGCGAACCTCATTTCCATTGCGGTCGATCAGATACAATTCATTTCGCCGCTGCTCTTTGTTCGACGAGACGACGAATTCCGTTCCATTCTTCCGTACCCCCTGCCAGGAATCAGCTACAGGAAATTTACCGATGCGGCGGACATTGTTCCCGTCCGCATCCATTTCGTATAAAAAATATTTACGGTAAGTCGTATCCCGATCGGAAACAAAATAGATCCTCTTCCCGAACGATGTGTAGACCCAATCCACTCCTTCTCGGTTAGTGATATTCTTCTTTCCGCTCCCGTCTGCATTCATCACGAAGATCTCGTAATCGTCCTTCGCTTTATCCAACAGCACGTTGTAGGCGATCTTATAATTACTCAATACTTTCGGGATCTGGGACTGACCGAATACAGACGTAATAAAGAAAAGAACGGCGATTGTTGTTTTCATAGGATGATCTGCGATGCGGGGGCCTCCGATCATTCTGGATGCACCCTGATTTGCAACGGTACACTATCTCCAGCCGCCAAGGATCGCACCCATGATGATGAATGCAACGACCCAATACGCTCCATTGATGAACCACTGCAGCGTGGGACGCTGTTCGAACAGATACACCACACCGAATGCGGGAGCGACCCAGCCGATCCCTGTTGCTGCTCCAGCGGCAATGCCGAAAGCGAGATCGGTTTTAGGATCCGCAAGGAACAACGCCAGATTGATCGAGGCGATTAACGCAAGCACGAATGCGCCGCCGTAGATCTTTGCAGGGTTTCCTTGTTTCACCGATTCTTCCGTCATGCCCGCCACTTTCATCCAGGCGTTGCCGAACATTAGCGGCGAATACCAGACACCGCCCAGCATGAACGATGAAAGCGCGGCGCAAAAGACCGCGAACCAGTTAAGGCTGTTGAATGCTGTTCCCATATCCATAATGCTTCTCCTTGTGGTTAGTGAATGTTGAACGTACTTGAGAATAAAATCTGTGGCAATCTATCGTAACCAGATGCAACAGTCAAGCACCGAGCGACTGAAACGGGAAAATTCGTGACTGAAACCGGCATGTTGTTGAGAAAAGTAAGCCCTCCCCTACATTTCTTACAGTGTTGGATAAGATGTGGGAGGGAGCGAAATTTAGGAGGATTGAGCGAGCTTTTTCTCCCCCTACCAAGGGGCAATGCTGTCAGGTTAAGCATTTTAGAGAGCCTTCCTTCTTTTAAGAAACGCTTTATTTTGTATTCTTTCTTTTCTGACGAACGCTCTCCCTGGAA
>JALNZH010000168.1 GCA_023229405.1 Bacteroidota bacterium | reverse complement strand
AGTCATCCTTCTGCCGAAGGCATCCCTATCGGGAGACGCATCCTTTCCCGCAGGGATTCCTTCGGAACAAACAGCAAAGGATTTGCTCAGGATGACCGCTGTTTCTGCGCCGCGTCAAACCATTTTTACCTTTTTGCGTAACATCAGTTATTCTTTAAAAATCATAGCTATCCAAAATAAAACCCTTATTGACAAAAATTTATCGAAACAAAAGGATTTATGGAAGATATGTTATGTTGAGAAAAATAAGTACTCCCCTACATTTCTTACAGTGTTGGATGAGATGTGGGAGGGAGCGAAATTTAGGAGGATTGAGTGAGCTTTTTCTCCCCCTACAAAGGGGGAGATACAGAGGGGGGCTGAAATCATGAAGAGACTTTTGATGGCGTTTTTTGCCATCTACGGGCAAGTGCGAACGGGATTCAGTGGGCACGGTACATTTCGCAAGGGGTTCTTTTGCTTCTTTTCTTGTGCCGACCAAATTTTTATACCATGTCGGCATTCCTTCGGAACCCCGTCAAGAAAAGAAGGAATAAGGTTTTCTCTTGTATGATTTATTTTTGACAAGTATGTTAAAAATAAACGCGAAAATAATCGAAATTCATTTCATTAGTATTGCGGCATTCTCAGAATACGGGCACAGTGTTGTTTTTCCATAACGATATTATCGTCTATTATTCATACACGATATGCCTACTTTACTTTAACAATTTTCACTCCTCCCAAACCGGATGCTATCACAAGAGTTTCTCCATCGAAGGCGACATGATTTACCGACTGAAGCGCGCTGAATTTCAGTTTCCCTTGAATTGATAAAGAAATGTCTGTATCTCCTGTCTGCGAACTCAGATTTTGATCGTTCGCTTTTGCCTGATACACACCAGCTTCGCCGTTCGAGATGTAAAGATATTCACCGTTTGCTGCAACGGCATTCGTCACCGTAACGGAAGAGTCCAATCCGTTCACAATTCTTCTTGGCAATGATCCGACCACCTTACCGGTAGCTAAATTCATGAGAACCACTCCGCCGTCACCGGCAGCAATAAGCGCTTTACCGCCGATAACTTGTACGGTCGATTTCGATTCAGGAATCGATGTGCCGGTAAAATTATAGGTGTTCAGGAACGCCCCCGTTGCCGCATTATACACAGCGAGTTTACCGCCGCCTTGGACCACAGCGATAAAGTTACCATCCACATCAACCCAGCGCGCGTCGGAAATTGGTGTATAGGATATTTCTTTTAAACTATCCTTCGTCAACTTGTACAGTCCACCGGTGTTCCCTGTGGTAGCATATACAGCTGTACTTTTTACTAACGCCGATGTTGTAACATAACTCGACAGACCCGCACGAATAGGATTCGCCAAATTTAATTTAGATCCGTTGGTGCTTATTTTCTCAATCACCGCCGGGGTTGAATAGCTCGCATTGCTCGTTGCTTCCGCCAGATAGACTTTGGAGGTCGATGCATCAAAAAATACCGCACTCACTTTCGTGTCATTAAACAACGCTTCAGAACGGATCGTGGCTTTGTTATCCCCTTTGATCTGAATAATATCGATTGCACCGGCGTACGACTCTCCGCGAAGATTATAACTGACATAAGCAAAATTTCCATCCAGAGAAACAGATGTTGCCTGCAAAGTTTGTCCGTTCACTGTCGGGGGATTGACCTGGGCTTCCAAGACTAATTTTACAGCAGATGGATTTGATGTTTTTGAAAAATTTCCGTTCTCGACAATAATTGTATCGTTCAATAGAGTCAGCCGTTCATTCAACTTGGCTTCATCATTGATGATAGTAATTCGCCCGTTTGTTTGGTCGGGTATGCCATTATCGTTTTCAGGACCTCCATCGTTATCGCAACCGTTGAAAATCCCAAAAAGAACTAACGTCACGATAACATGTACTGCTTTACTCATACATTCCCCAATAATGAATATTAACCCGAAGTGAGTGAATTCGTATGTAATTTATTTTCCTTTTAAGACGGATGCAACAAGATTCATAAGTTTTTCCGAGGTATACGGTTTGTCGATAAATCCATTTGCAGAGATCTTTCCTTCGCCACTCGGCTTTGTTTTATCGATCAAACCGCTGGAGGCGATGATTTTCACATCCGGATCTATCTTATGCAATGTAATAATTAAGTGTTTTCCATCCATTACTGGCATCATAATATCGGTAATAACCAATTTAATCGCTTTACGGTTTTCCGAGAAGCGCGTAATTCCCTCGGCGCCGTCTGATGCGGTAATCACCGTATAATTGTATGATTCAAGCGTTTGTTTCGTCACCTCGCGGATCGACATCTCATCGTCAACCACAAGAATCAGTTCACCGTTGCCGTAAAAGTTCTGCGAGGCGGTTTTTTCGCTCCTGTCGGCAAACGATTCTTCGGATGCGGGAAGATACACATTCACCGTTGTCCCCTTACCTTGTTCGCTTGCCACCTTGATGAATCCATTGTGACTCTTCACAATTGAATAAACGGTGGACATCCCCAGACCGGTCCCTTTCCCAATTTCTTTTGTTGTAAAGAACGGTTCAAAAATATGGTCCAGTGTTTCCGGCGACATTCCGATACCCGTATCATGAATGGAGAACATAACGTACCGTCCCGGTTTTGCATCGATATTCATTCGGGTATATAGTTCGTCGATTTCAACATTCGTTGCCGTGATGGATAATGTGCCGCCGTCTGGCATAGCGTCGCGAGCATTCACTCCCAAATTCATGATCAATTGGTGAAAGTGAGTAGGATCGCCGATAATCGTCCACGAGGTCGCTGGTATATCGCTAATGATAGAAATGGACCGAGAAAATGTCTCCTTAAAGATCCCGACAATTTCCTTAATGAGATGCCGCGGCTGCAGAAGAATTTTTTGTGTCTCAACTCCTCTTGCAAATGCGAGAATCTGTTTCACGATTTCCGATCCTCGCCGTGCGCTCGCCTCCACCGATTCGAGAATCTTATTCGAGGATTCACTGACGTAAGTTTTTTTCAAAATTTCCACCGACAGCAAGACCGGCGCAAGAACGTTATTCAAGTCGTGAGCGATACCGCCTGCAAGTGTGCCAAGTCCTTCCAATCGTTGCGCACGCAAAAATTGGGCTTCCAAAAGTTTTTTCTCCGTGATGTCTCGTAAAAATGCAACGATTCTGCCATTTTCAATGGGACGATACTGCGCGCTCACTTCGATATCAAATACGGTGCCATTTTTCCGACAAAGCTGCGATTCAAACCTGTCTTCTCCTTTTGTCACCAGTTCATTGAACCGGGAAATCATATCCTTTACCGAATCTTTCGGACCAAGGTCGGACACTTGCATCATCAGCAGTTCTTCGGTTTTAAATCCGCTCATTTTACAGTATGTCTCATTCACTTCAAGAAAACGCCCTTCCGTATCGATGAGCCAAAATCCGTCCAGCGCGGTATGTAAAATAAGTCTGTGTCGCTCTTCGCTTTCCCGTAATGCCGCTTCGGCTTTACGTTCTTCGGTGATATCTTTGGCCACGCCGATGAGGGCGATGATATCGTTCTGTTCATCCCGTACGCACGTGGTGGAAAGATATACGAGAAATTCGCTCCCATCCTTCCGTTTGTTCAACACTTCTCCCTCCCAGGTTCCTTTCAGCGTTGACGGAAGTATTCCGGAAACAAGTTGAGCAGGATTGTTTTCCGACCGTACGATAGAAATATTTTTTCCGATCAGTTCGTCTTTTGTATAACCGTACGTCCGTAAAAATGCCGCATTAATGAACAGAATGTGATCATGTTCGTCTGTGACAGAAATGCATTCGCTCACCGACTTGATTGCCTGCGACAACATAATCATTTCCCGTTCCGACCGCTTTCGTTCGGAAATGTCGCGGATCGCTCCTTCGAATCCCGCCAGATTTCCCTCGGTGTCGTTAAGACGGTGTGAATTGATAGACGCAAAGATTGTCTTTCCGCTTTTGCCGAGTAACTGCAGTTCATAATCGGCTGCTTCACCATATTGTTGAATAATTTTCAGCAGGTTATTGTACTCTTTGGGAATCCTGTATAGCTCGGCGACGGGAGTTCCGATTAATTCGTTCCGCGTAAAAGGCGAGTACCGTTCAATAGAGGGACTGATTTCAGTAATAATGCCTTCGCGGTTCGTCTGGTAAAATACATCCTGTACATTTTCAAAGATCTTCCGGTATTTGTGTTCACTCTCCCGCAATGCCTGTTCCATCTCTTTTCGCTCAGTAATATTCCGTGCAATATGTATGGAACCATACAACGTCCCTTCAGGCGTATGCAACGGTGAGACAGAAACGTTAAAGTTTCCGCCAAGCTTTTGTTCATAAATCTCAACCGAATGCGGACAACCGTCTTTCAGCATTTGTGCATGCGGACAGAGTTCCGGCGGCGATTTTCTGCCGTGGACCGCCTCATAGCACCGCAACCCCAGAATTCCCTCCGGTTCCATTTCAAATACCGCAGCCATCGCCTTATTCGCTTTCAGGATATGAAACTGAGTGTCCAGCACAATAATCGGATCGGTAATGGCATCAAATGTTCGCTCCCATTCGTCTTTGGCCCGCTGCAGTTCTTCTTCAGCTTGTTTCTGTTCTGTAATGTCTTGCAACGTTCCAAGGGTGCGAACAGGAACGCCCTCTTTGTCATACTTCGTCTCACAACGTTCACGAACAACTTTAATTCTTCCATCCTGCATCTGCAGCCGATGATCGACACAATACGGTGTTTTATTTTGTAATGAGGCGGTAATGGCGGTTTCCACTTCGGTTCTGTCGTCCGGATGAATTGCGCGGAAATATATTTCATATTTATCGTTTGGTTGCTCCGGGTTCACCTCCAAGATCCTGCACATTTCGTCCGACCATACCATCGTGTGCTTCGATATATTCGATTCCCAGCTTCCCAGACGAGCTACATGCTGCGCTTCATTCAATTGCATCGCGTTTTTCTGTATCGCTTCTTCCGCTTGCCGCTGTTTCCATTCCAATTGTTTTCGTTCTGCCCTGTTGTTCGATTCCCGCAGTTCCCGTTCGATGGTGGGTAGCAGCCTCTTCAGATTATCTTTCATGATATAATCGTGCGCGCCAGCTTTCATTGTATTGACTGCAATTTCTTCACCGATCGTACCGGAAACAATAATAAAGGGGATATCCAAACCACATTGTTGATATATAGCCAAGGCGTTGGCTCCGCTAAAATGAGGCATTTTATAATCCGAAAGAATGATGTCCCACGTATTCTCGTTCAACGCAGTTTCAAAATCCTTTTTTGTATCGACCCGTTTATGCTCAATAGTGAAATTACTTTTTGAAAGCTGGTGCAGCAACAACACCGCATCATCTTCCGAATCTTCAACAATGAGAACTCGTAATTTCTTTTTCATAGCATTATTCTCCTTGTAGGGGAGCCCTTTCGTTTAACAGCAGCCAATACAAGCCGAGATTGCTTACCGCCTCAGCAAATTGTGTAAAATCAACCGGTTTGCGCACATAACTATTTACCCCCAGGCTATATCCGTGCAGCAGATCCTGATCTTCTTTTGATGAAGTGAGGATGACCACGGGAAGCAGCCTAGTCCGCGGATGATTACGGATCCTTCTTAATACTTCTAATCCGTCTATCTTGGGAAGCTTAATATCAAGAAGAATTACCGTAGGCATAATGGACAAATCGCGGTTCATATATTCGCCAGTGCCGAATAGGTAATCCAATGCTTCCGCACCGTCGTGTGCGACAGTCACTTCATTCATGATTTTGCTTTTTTTCAACGCTCGGAGGGTCAATTCAATATCATCGGGATTATCTTCAACCAGTAATATTATTTTGTTTGCCATGATCGTCTTCCTTATGGAATGGTAAAATAAAATGATGCCCCTTGTCCGGTCGATCCTTCCGCCCATACAGTTCCTCCATGTTTATGGATGATGCGCTGCACTGTTGCCAATCCGATACCGGTACCGGGAAATTCTGCCGTCGTGTGCAGCCGTTGAAAGGCTCCGAAAAGTTTTGTCGCGTATGTCATATCAAATCCTGCTCCGTTATCACGAACACAGTACTCTGTTTTTCCTTCAACGGTTCGCGTACTGAATTCAATTCGTGTTGCATCATGTTTTGAGGTGAATTTCCATGCGTTCAGTATCAAATTATCCATTACGATTTTCAACAAATGTGGGTCCCCGCGGGCCACCACATTTTCCTGAATAATAAATTCGGCTCTCCGTTCAGGCTGACTCTGCCGGAGTTCTTTACTGATAGCCGCCGCGATCTCACTGAGATTGACCGACTGAAAAGTCAATTGACTGCGTGTAATTCGCGAAAGATTCAACATATCGTCGATCAACTGCGCCATGTGTTGTGCGGCCATTCGTACCCGGTTCAGATACTCCTTCCCCTTCTCATCAATACAGTTCACGTAATCTTCAAGAAGGATATGACTGAAACCGTCGATACTTCTCAGCGGAGCACGGAGATCATGCGAAACAGAGTAGGCAAACGCCTCCAGTTCTTTATTTGCCGCTTCTAATTGCGCCGTTCTTTCCATTACACGGTGTTCGAGTTCTTCATTCAGTTTCTGTATTTCTTTTTCAGCCATTTTACGCTCGGTAACGTTAAGCAGGCTGAATAAAAGATTGGTCGCCTTACCGCTGGATCCGAAGATCGGACACAGTGTCCAATCCCAATATGTTGTCCCCCGTTCTGGATGATCTGAATACTGGAATGGTTTGGCTGAAACGGAGTACGGCGTGCCGCTGTCCAGCACATGTTGAAAGATCGTTTGGTTTTCAACATCCGGATAGAGCTCGAAGTGATTTTTGCCGGGGAAAAAATCGGGCGAACGTTCATCTGCTTCGGCATACGCCCGGTTGACGCGGATAAAAGTAAACTCTGTGTCGAGCAGAGCAAACATCATGTGCGTATTGGAGAAGATAGTCTCCAGTTTCTCGTTCACCCGCTTCAACTCCTCTGCAGAATTCTTGGTCTCTGTGATATCACGAGCAGTTGCGTAGATTAAACCTTCCGAGTAGTTAAAGGTGGCCGTCCATGACAGCCAGAGATACGCACCGGTTTTACACTGATAGCGGTTCTCAAAATTCAACGTATATCCCCGCTCAAGCTGAAGTGCAATCTCATACCGAGTGGTTTCCCGGTCATCGGGATGGATGAAATTGATGAATGGTTCTGCGAGCAGTTCTTCTTGTGAAAAACCGAGAGAGCGAACAAATGCCGGATTTACCTTTTTAAAATGTCCACGCGGATCAGCAATACACATTAGATCTGTTGACAGTTGGAAAAACGTAAAGTATTTTTCCCGTTCTTTCTCAGCGGCTATTTGTGCCGAAATATTACGGGCTGCCGCAAATACTCCAATAACAGTACCTGATGTATTTTTATACACAGTAGCATTATACAATACTGGCGTCTTATGTCCGCTGCGGTGATGGATCTCTAATGGGTAATCCTGTACGAATCCCTTTTTAAATACTTCCTGATATCCCGCTCTGGCTTTTTCCGGTTCGGTAAAGTAATCCGAAAAATCGGTACCAATAAGTTCGTTCCTGGTGAATCCTGTCACTGTTTCTGTTGCGGCATTGACATCAGTAATTTTTCCTTCGGCGCTGATTGTTACTAACGGATCAAGACTTACTTCGATGAGACTACGATTGTATAAATTGGCGGTGCGGAGATTTTCGTCAACCTGTTTCCGTTCGGTAATATTCCTGGCGATAGATGATGCGCCTACAATGTTTCCCGATGTATCCCTTATGGGGGAAACAGTCAACGAGACAGCGAAGTGATTGCCATCCTTTCGGATGCGTTCGGTCTCAATATGGTTAACGTGTTCCCCCTGTTTAATTTTTTGCAGTATCTCATTCACCTCTTCTTTGCGAGTTTCCGGTGCCAGGAGAGAAACATTTTTCCCAATTATTTCTTCGGCAGTATATCCGTAAATTTGTTCGGCGCCGGAATTCCAACTCTCGATAATGCCATCGAGATTTTTTCCCATAATGGCATCATCCGACGATTCGATAATGGCGGCAAGTTTTGCCTTGGCTTGCTCTCCTTTCCTATGTTCCGTCATATCGCGCGCCGCGGCAAATACACCGATGACCGTACCTGATGC
>JALNZH010000167.1 GCA_023229405.1 Bacteroidota bacterium | reverse complement strand
GTGATTTATGCCGGCGGGAACAATTCCGGCACTGATTCAGTACAAGTATTTACCACTGTTGATGGTGCAATTTTTACAAATTCTGGTTTTATAAAAATTACTTCGAATGATGCCGGTATGGGTATTGCACAAATTACTCCTGGCGGAGATTTTCTGACATCCCGTTACTCCGGCGGTTCTCCGATTCGGTTGTATAGCGGTACAGGAGCCGGACGGTTGGACGCAGTACCAACCGCGGTGACGCCTGCATTCCAGGCAGACATCACATACCTTGAAGCAGCAGGAAGAAAATGGATTGCGTCGGTGGAAAGTCTTGCCTCGGCGGGTCACAATCATAAGGCTGTGTTGTTGAATGCAACGTATGGACTAAGCGGCGCGGTGAAAGTAGGAGTGACTCCGGCGATTGGAACTGCGGCGAATACATCCTCGCTCGGTGCTGATGTTGAATTGCAGTATAATGCGGCCGACAGCACGATGACAGTATTTGTATTGGTTGACAACAACGGTTTTGGTGCATTTAAAACCGGCAATTTGTTAACAACAAACTATCCACCGTTTGTCGGCGTTATCCGCAGAACGCAGTATGTTCCGCTCAACAATCAACCCGATACGTTGCTCGTCGATGTTCAGGACGATCAATACGTTCCCGGCGATAGTGTGCGGTTATCGTATTCCGTAGATGGAGGTGCAAATACTATCGTTGCAATGACAAGAATATCAGGAGATTCCGTTAAAGGAACGTATCAAGGAATTATTCCTGGGTCAGTTAATTTGAATGGAAAACGGATTGCATATACCGTCATGGTTTCCGACAACATGGGGGTATCATTTACGAGTCCGTTGAAAGGATACTTTGCGGGATTGACTTCGCTGAGTCTTACCGGACCACGTTCAATTGATTCGAACGGTGTGCTGTTATATGATGCCTATGCAATTCGCATTAACGGTATTTGCATACAGGAAGATAGTATTACGTCGCAGAGCCAGATGGATGCTGTCATTCAAGATAAAGACGGAGGCATTACTCTTTTTAAATCCGGTACTATTCTAAATGATTTTACTCGCGGCCGCAATTATACCATTGAAGGAGAATTGGATCACTTCCGTGGAAAACTTGAATTGATTGTGCCGTTTGGTACTGCCAATTTTGTTTATTCGGATAATGGTTCTGCAATATTCCCGAAACCGCGTGTGGTTACAGTCGCCGATTTGCAGTGGGGAAAAATGGGCGAAACAGTGGAGAATATGCTGGTGATGATTCATCATGTAATGCAGACGCCCGTTTCCAATCCGTGGCCCGCACCTGGTGCTAGCGGCGGTGCGTTGAATATGGGGATAACAGAAAACGGTGTTGACACCATCACCATGCGCTTGGCACAATGGGGGAATTTGCCGGGATTGAATCCAAAACCGCCGTATACAGTGGTTGGTGTAGCCGGACAGTACAATTCAGTAAGCAGTTCACCGTTTACGAATGGATATCAGATTATTCCACTTGATGCAAAACAGATTATCCCCGAAGTGATGGTGCATATGAAAGACACGACGCGAGGGATGGCAACAACCGAAGTCGTCGTTCCCGTCATGATCCCCAACATTAACGGAATGGGAATTACCGGCTACAATTTTGATCTGCTGTTCGATTCCACCGCGTTGCAATTCGTGAACGCATCCAATGTCGGATCGATCAGTGCAGGATATACCTTTGCAACGAATATGTTTAATGGAGCATCCGTCCGCATCGTTGCATCCGGAGCTGCTGCATTGGTTGATTCCGGCGAATTGTTTACAATGAAATTCAAAATACTGAAACCGGGACCGAATAATGTTATGCTGAATGGCACCTTTAACGAAGGATCACCAATGGCTTTTGTCAAAGGAGGAACAATACTTGGTCATCCGGCGCCGGTGTTCCAGGATCCGAAAATGTTGCCGGTGTTCGCTTCAATGAATGTTGTTATGGTGGATGGAAAACTGGATGAGCCGATCTGGCATGCCGCAACGCCGTATTTGGTGTTCGGTCCGGCAGCATTTCATCCCGATTCGCTTGCTCGTACTGTAACGGGAGGAGTGAATGTGAAACCAACCGTACCGTATCTTGATACAACATATACACAGCTTAAATTTGCACGACGCGGACCGCACTTCTTTATCGGCTTCCGATCCAAAGACCAGTCTGTCAGCCGCTTTGGTGACAGCTGGGAAGGGGATGGATTGTTCGTGAAGATCAAGAATGCTGCAGGTATAGACAAAGAATTTAAATTGTTTTTCAATCTTGCCGGCAACTCTGTAATCCACTACGAAGCTACGGACAGCGCTCATGGATTCGGGATGGCAATGAAGCATCCTAGCACAATCGTTAACGATACAACTGCCGCTGACAGTGGATACACCGCCGAGCTGGTGATTAAACTGGATCTGCTTGGGTATACCAAATACGATTCCGTTCAACTGATGATTAATATCTTCGATCCGGATGGATTTACGGGAAACAATCCGGCGTTCGGTCCTATTGGTTCCTTCTACAAATCATGGTGGGGGAGCGAGTGGGGTCCGGATATGCGCTGGGTAAAATTCTTGCCGGATAGTTCGCCAACAGGTGTGAATACCGGTTTGGTTTTGCCGACAGCATTTGCGCTGGATCAGAATTATCCGAATCCGTTCAATCCGTCAACAACCATGAAGTTCGCACTAGTAAGCGATCAGTACGTTCGCTTGGCAGTCTATGATCTGCTCGGACGAGAAGTGCGGTCATTGATCAACACGGATATGAGCACAGGATTTCATCAGGTAGTGTGGGATGGAAAAAATAATAAAGGAACCTCTGTTGCATCTGGTATCTATATATACCGTATCGAGGCAGGTTCATTTATTACCAGCAAGAAGATGATGTTGTTGAAATAAAATCCATCGTTAAGAACACAAGCGCCGCCCAGTGTATGCTGGGCGGCGTTGTAATTTTAAAATACGGCATGTACTTTCTATTTTTTTCTTCTCGTTCCCATCGTGCCAATAGAAACATCTCTGCGCAAAAATTACCTCTGCATAAAAATAATCGTACCTACGTAGTGATGGTAACAATTAATATACTTTCGTCGTCATTCTGAACGGGTTCTGCCGTTGTTTAGTAGAGTGAAGTGAAGAATCCGATACGAAGAGTAACACATTTCATGATGTGTAATACAGATTCTTCACTGCCTGGCAAACTGTGTCGATCAAGCGGGCACTCAGAATGGTCAGTATTTTTCGTCTAATAAAAATTTACGCCGGGGAGTTACAAATAATCCCTGTCGAATCAGTCATTTCTGCTAAAGTGTTTTCGGAATGTTTAAGATTGGTATTATTAACTCACGTTACGCAAAACAAGAAAAACGGTCATGGTGAGCAAGGCGCAGGCTAAGATAGTTACGTCATCCTTCTGCCGAAGGCATCCCTATCTGGAGACGCATCCTTTGCCGATAGGGATTCCTTCGGAACAAACAGCAAAGGATTTGCCCAGGATGACCGCTGTTTCTGCGCCGCGTCGAACCATTTTTACCTTTCTGCGTAACATCAGTTCTTAAGACTCTATTTTAAAGGAATGTCAAAATGTTCAATCGCTCGCTATAGGTTGATGGGAACGAAAATATTGCAAGTACTATTTGCCGGGAGTGGAGAATGGAATCTTGAATCTTAAAAAAATATTTTTTAGGAAAGAGCCACACGATACTGGTATTTAAAAAATAAGTACATAATAACGTGCAACGATACTTTCGTGAGCAAGAGTAAAATCAAATACTCACCCTTATGATGCAAAATTGGTACTATTTATCCTTTCGGTAAAATGAGTACATTATTCGGAATTCATGATTAGTATCGTTCAGCCTAAACATCTATGAAAGCATCACACTTTATCCTTCTGGTAACGCTCTCTGTGCACGCATTTGGCCAATGGTCCACCTCCACGTATGCCGAGAGCGCGTTATACGTTTGCCCGGGGTTTTATCCTGGACTCGTTACATACGACGACGGAAGTTCTGTTGTGCTTGGTATTTTATCCTCATACATCTACGCTCAAAAATTAGACCCCTACGGTAACAAAGTGTGGCAACAGCCAGTTGTCGTTCACCATAACGATACAAGCGATATGTTTATTTCCGGCGAGTCGGAGAGAAACTGGTTTTGCAGTGATGGCGATGGCGGTGTTATTGTCTTTTGGCAGGATTATAGAGGGACGTATTATGCGCAAGACGGACCCAAAAACAGCACAACGCATATACAACGGATTGATAAAAATGGTAATGTACAATGGGGAGTAAATGGAGTTAAAGTAAATAATTTACAGGATGGATTTAAGCAAGCAAGAATTACGGCAGATGGACAGGGGGGATGTGTTTTACTTTTATCTGAGATAGGATTTGAGTATCCGAACGCGCCAAATAAAAATTATTTGAAGATTGTTCGTTACAACTCTGAAGGACAACGAGTTTGGCATACTGTTTTGGATTCCTCGTTTACTATTGGCACACAGTTTCAACTTACCGATATTTACCGAGGTGGAAATTATTATTACTTCCGTTTCTACAATGGTGGATATGTCCAAAGAAAAATCAATGCTAAAGGCGAGATAAATTCTTATTCGTATTTGCCAACTACGATTTTAGCAACACCGCCTAGTGCTAGTACAATTTTTTTTAATGAATACTCATTGACAAATTATACCTACAAGGTTTCAAAACTTAATAGTAATTCTGATACAATTTGGTCGAAAATTGTGTATTGGGAAAATTTTTGTACAGATAAAGGTGGAGCGTTATTGCCTGACCATTTAGGAGGAGTTTTTTTATTGCATGTTTGTAGAGATACTTTAATCTATCTTGATTCGACTGGAAATATTTTTTACAAAAAATTTGAAGGAGTTGAAATCGGTGGATATTTTTTAGATGGAAATGGTGGATTAGTTGTAGCAAATAATACAATTGTTAATCGTTTCGATAGTTCAGGAATTAACTTGTGGTTAAATGGAATAGTTTATCTTTCGGATCCAAGCAACGCATATTTTAAATACTATAAACCTGATAATAATGGTGGCTTGCTTATAAGTTTCTGGACAACAATCGGAGGAATTTATGTGCAACATACTGGACGCACAGGCAAAATTGGAATAATAACAAAGGTTATTAACATTGCAAGTAATGCTCCAGATTCCTACGAACTTTTTCAAAACTATCCCAACCCGTTTAATCCGACTACAAAAATTAAATTTTCCATCTCAAGAGTATCAGAGATTGAGTTAAAAATATTTGATGTTTTGGGAAGGAAGGTCGAGACTTTTGTGAATGGAAAATATTCAAGCGGTGTGTATGAAATTGTGTGGGATGGGAGTAACTACTCAAACGGTGTTTATTTCTATAATCTGGTTGTAAATAACAAATCGGTAGTTACAAAAAAAATGATACTCACAAAATAAACGGGGGTCGTATGAAAAACATAGTATTTCTGTTTTTGATTACTCTTGGTTTCTCGTTTTCTGTTCAAGCGCAGGATGAAATGGTGTGTGGTACAATTTCGTCGGACTCGTCTTTGATTTATACTGCTACGGGGGTAGAAAGTTTGGCAGTAGTACTTGTGGACTTTCCTGAGGGAAGAAAATATCAGAACGGTCAATACATTATACCAACCCTTGATTCTGATACAAGTTATTTTTCCTCTGATAACGCAATAGACGCAGTGGGAGGAATGGGTTATATCAAAAATCCACAAGATACAACTCGCATGCTCAAAAAAATCCGTAAGTACACATACGACTACTACTGGGATTGGATATTCGACTCTACATACTCAGGCGAATGGCATCCCGATTCTGCCTCTCATAGTATCAAAAATTATGGCAGCTTAAAAGATTATTACAAAGAGGTCAGTTATAATAAACTTACCATTACACCGGCTCAAACGTGGAGCGGCACTGCAAGCAAATATACACGCGGCATTATTAATGCGTACGACACCGTCAACGGCAAAAAATTTATAAAATGGATTATGATGCCGTTAAGCAAAATCGTTTAAACCGAATAACTATGAAAACATCATACATTATCCTCCTGGTAACGCTCTCCGTGCACGCATTTGGCCAATGGTCCACCTCCACGAAGGCGGAAAGTGCGTTGTATGTCTGTCCGGGATTTGAACCGGGAATAATTACATATTCTGATGGAAGTTCTCTCGTTCTCGGAGCACTCTCTGGCTCAATCCATGCGCGTAAGTTGGATCAGTTTGGAAATTATTTGTGGGCGCAACCTGTGAGATTATTTTTAAACGATAGTGCAGAGACTGATATTGGCGATTTACCTGCGGCGCGAAGACGATGGTATTGCAGCGATGGTGATGGAGGTGCGTTAGTATATTGGTATGATTATACTGGAGCGTATCTTGATGTTGATGGATATAAAAATAATTCCCTTTTTGTACAACTGGTTGATAAAAATGGAAATGTAAAATGGGGGAATGGTGTAAAACTTATTGGAATCGAGACTGGAAAAAAATCAGCACTACTTGTTAATGATGATAGTGGTGGATGCATTGTAGCGTGGCTGGAACAAGATTTTGGTTACCCACAAGCAAAAAATTATATCGGTTTACAAATAGCAAGAGTTGGTGTAAACGGTACAATTATGTGGAAGAAACGTATTGCAACAGGAACAAGTCCTTCACAGTTAGGTATAGGCGGATTGACTAGAATAAAGGATAGGTATTTCTTTCAAACGAATTTAGGTGCGTATGTCATTGCCCAAGATAGTTCATTAATATATCAATCACCGATTCAAGGGCTTGGTTCATTATTATCGTTAAAGGATAGTTTGATTTATAATATAACTTATTCAAACACAAGCACTCAAGATTCTTCGGGTAGAGAATATTATCAAATTAAAATTTCAAAATTCAATTTGAATTTAGACACCCTTTGGATAAAACCATTTTGGATTCTGAGCGGTTTTAATGCTTTATCATATAACAACAGATTTATAGTTGAAATTGATAAAATATTTTATTGTTTCGCAATGTATGATACACCTTTTGATTCAACTATTGTGTATAGATTGACGCCAGAAGAGTCTGAGTGGGTAAAACCTTTAATAACAACAAACAACTTAGGTTTACCGACTTTTGGTCCTGATAATGAAGGGGGAATTTTAATCGGTACAACTGATTATAGTGCGAGAAGGTATAATCAATCTGGTTTAAGCATTTGGTCTTCACCGGTCAAAATGATTTCCAATATGCAGGATGCATATTTTTGCGTTTTTGAATCTGATAACAATGGTGGAATGATAGCTGTATACTGGACGACGTTCGGTGGAATTTTTGCAAAACATAGCGGTAGAACAGGGAAATTAGGTCTTCTAACAAAAGTTGTTAAAGAAAATTCCATTCCTAATAATTTTGAGTTGAATCAAAATTATCCTAATCCTTTTAACTCTTTAACGATAATTAAATTTACTGTACCGAAAACATCAAAAGTCAAAATTGTTATCTCAGATATTCTAGGCAGAACGGTAACGGAATTAATAGATGATACAATGGAAAAAGGTACGTATTCCACAAATTGGAACGGTACATCACGAAGCGGACAATTAGTATCAAGCGGCACATATATTTATTCACTTATTGTGGATGGTAAAAAATTTGCTGTTAAAAAATTACTCCATATCAAATAAAAGGAGGAAATATGAAAAAGTTCTTGGTGCTTACCGTTATGTTTCTTTTATATGTTGATTATAGTTATTCCCAAGATGAAATGGTGTGTGGTGCAATTTCATCAGATTCATCGTTAACTTACACCGCAACCGGTGTAGAAAGTCTTGCTGTTGTTCTCGTTGACTTCCCGGAAGGAAGGAAACAACCCGGGAATGTTCTTCCAACAATTGATGTTGACACAGTGTATTTTGGTACAGATAGTGCTGCTATTGACGCAATTGGAAGTATGGGATACGAAATAGTCGACGGAGCATTGAGAAAGCGAATCCGTAAATACACATACGACAACTACTGGGATTGGATATTCGACTCTACATACTCAGGCGAATGGCATCCCGATTCTGCCTCTCATAGTATCAAAAATTATGGCAGCTTAAAAGATTATTACAAAGAGGTCAGTTATAATAAACTTAC
>JALNZH010000166.1 GCA_023229405.1 Bacteroidota bacterium | reverse complement strand
GACCGAATCGCAAATATTTTTCACATCCGTAACATTTTCGAACAGACAAATGGAAATTGCCCGGCCGATTCTGAAAGAGATCAATCAGCGGCTCGGATTTATGGTGGATGTCGGTCTCGGGTATTTAACTTTGGATCGCGCAGCCCGTACGCTTTCCGGCGGTGAAGCACAACGAATTCGGCTGGCGACACAAATCGGTTCACAGCTGGTTGGCGTTCTGTATATCCTGGATGAACCAAGCATCGGGCTGCATCAGCGCGACAATACCAAACTGATAGGATCATTGAAAAATCTCCGGGATCTTGGCAACACGGTGCTTGTTGTAGAACACGACAAAGAAATGATGGAAAATTCCGACTTTATTGTGGATCTAGGACCGAGAGCAGGCGAACATGGAGGGGAACTTGTTGCAGCGGGAACACCGGAAGAATTTAGGAACGGATTATCGAGCACCGTTGGAGATCGTTCTTCAACAATTGCCTATCTGACCGGGAAAAAGAATATCGATGTACCGAAAGATCGCAAAAAAGGGAACGGAAAGTTTCTCACGATCAGTGGTGCGTCCGGAAATAATCTGAAAAATGTCAATCTTTCCGTCCCTCTCGGAGCGTTGACCTGCGTCACTGGTGTCAGCGGGTCGGGGAAATCGACGCTGATCAACGAAACGCTCTATCCAATTCTTTCGCAAAAATTTTATAAGACGAAAATTCAGGTATATCCGTACAAATCCATCGACGGTATTCAGCATATCGATAAAGTGATCGATATCGACCAGTCGCCGATCGGCAGAACACCCCGTTCGAATCCCGCAACCTATACCGGATTATTTACCTTTATCCGCGATCTGTTCGCCCAGCTGCCGGAATCGAAGATCCGCGGATACAAATCCGGACGATTCAGTTTTAATGTAAAGGGAGGGCGCTGTGAAGCGTGTGAAGGGGATGGCGTAAAGAAGATTGAAATGAATTTTCTGCCGGATGTATATGTGATGTGCGATGTCTGCCGGGGAAAACGCTACAACCGTGAAACGCTTGAAGTACTTTTTAAAGGGAAGTCGATTTCCGATGTGTTGGAAATGACTGTTGAAGAAGCGCTTGAGTTCTTTCACGAAATGCCGGTGATGAACAGAAAAATTCAAACGTTGTCCGATGTCGGACTGGGATATATTCATCTCGGGCAACAGGCGACCACCTTATCGGGCGGTGAGGCGCAGAGAGTAAAATTGTCTACGGAACTTTCTAAAGTCGGGACGGGAAATACTCTCTATATTTTGGATGAACCGACGACTGGTCTGCATTTTGATGATGTGAAGATGTTGCTAGAAGTGTTAAATAAGTTAGTGGAAAAAGGGAATACAATAGTTGTAATAGAGCACAATCTTGATGTTATTAAAACGGCGGATTGGATCATTGATCTGGGACCGGAAGGGGGCGGTGGGGGAGGTTCGATTATTGCAGAAGGAACTCCCGAGCAGGTTGCAGCGTTGAATCATTCATTTACCGGTCACTATTTGAAAAAGGAATTAGGTGTTTCGTAAACACCATATCCTGCTAAAGGAGTGTTATGCAGGGAGATAAAATAATCAGCTGTCGCCATTCAGAATTTTCATCGATCAACAAGATTGATGAATCAGCATTAGCGAATATCGATTTTGCTGAGCAATTAGTGATGGCTGACGGCACAGAACCTCCTGCTTCCATCGATACCAGAGTTGGGATTGAATGGAACGACAACGGTCTGCTTGTTTTTTTCCACGGCAGATTCGACACGCTTCGACTTGCCCCGGACTTAGTGCCGATGCCTGCGCATGCAAAAACTCACAACTTGTGGGAATTATCGGATGTGTACGAAGTGTTTATTGGTGTTCATGCCTCCCAATCCAAACTCTATAAGGAATTTCAGGTCTCACCTGAGGGACGCTGGTTGGACATCGACGTCAATAAACAGCTGGGGATCTCAAATCACTACTGGTACTCCGGACTGCAATGTTGTTCCTTTGTGGACAATGAGATGAAAATTTGGAGTTCCATTATTGAACTTCCGTGGAATTGTTTCGGTTTGCATACAAGGACGGAGGATGTGTGGCATGCCAATTTTTATCGCGCATCTGGAACCCACCATGGAGACGAGCTGATGGCTTGGTCGCCGACGGGATACGGTGAAAAGTGTTTTCATCGCTCTGAACATTTCGGAACAATTCAATTCGAACGATGAATCGTACAATAACGATGCTATTGGTTCTGATGTTGATGTCCCATGATGCCTCGGCGCAAGACACCACGAATGTTGAGAGTACGACCACCGAAGAAAACATTGCACTCATCGCAATTGCAGGTATTGTTATTCCATTTGCCATCATTGGCACTGTGGTGAGCGCAATTCCACCGAGTATCAGTATTGTGATGATAGACGGTGTGCAGTACGGAGCATTCGCAATTGAGAGCGGATTCGGGATTGGAGAGAAGAGAGAGACTGCTATTTTTTCGGACTGGCGGATAGGATTGAGTTACACGTTTGTGGTTAACTCCAACGTACGGAATCTGTTTCGTACTGAACTAAAGCGTGATTTCCATTTCAACTATGTAGATCGTCGAAAAATCTTTCTCTCTGGTTTGCATATCAGTGCCGGACTGTTGACCGATTTCCCGAAGAGAGGATTTACTTTCGGGACGGGGGTATGGTTGAAATCTCCGTGGATCGGATATTTCGGGTTTATTCCTGAGCATACGTACGGATTGACCTATCGGTATAACAGATATTTCAACGGGAAAGAGTTTCACGAAATATCTGTCGGTATGACTTCGGCGTTTACGTTTTAACCGTCACAACAATCTTGAAAAGTCTTCGGTAGAGAACCAAAATAAATATCGTACCACCACACCTCTCTCCATGTATTCCTCTCCCATTGGGAGAGGAACAACCCATCGACGCGAAACTAGTGTCCTGTACCAATAATACCTTAACTAAGTCGTCATCCCCCCAACGAGGCCGTTGGCCGAATGTCCCGCCTTTGGGGACTTCGCCGTGGCGGGACTCAAAAAGCGGAGATTTTGTCGGGCATCTAAATATTGGATTCCCGCCAGAAACATGCGGGAATGACGGTTAGTTTTTTAAATTGAGTGTCGTGAGTTTATTACATTGGTTTGAATATTTGGCCCGACTTATTAAAAGGTTTTTCGATACAGGACACTAGAAGCTATCTCAAAAATCTTATCTCAATGTCATTCCATAGATGAGGATTATCGCGAAGAGGCTGTACATTGGCTACCACTTCAACCATCCCACAAAAAATACCGATACGATTCTCACACTTCCGCATAAATACATTAAAAGGAAATCCCGACATTTACTTCGACATGTTGATATTGAAACAGGCACTGTGGGCAAATATATTATTGTGTATTGGTTTATGACGATAGAAGCATTGTACATCATACCTGGAAATTTCAGATAAAAAGGTTTACGGAAATGGGGGCGAATTGCGAGAAAATGAAGGACATTATTGCCTTACTTGAAGACGCTCAACGATGCGTTTCTCAAAAGTGAAAATGTAACATATTAAAATAGACGGAAATACAGTATATTTATTTGGATATTATGTATGGATCAAATTTTGCTCTTGACAAACAAATGTATTGGCAGAATTCATTATGGTGGAGGGTGTATGCGAGGTGTCATTCTCATTGTAGTCATTATCACTGCATTCATGCAAAATGTTTACTCGCAGGATCGAACGTTCGACATATCAGGATATATCGATGTTGGCGTTGCATGGCTGGGCGAGCGGGAGATATCTGTAGGCGACACAATGCTCAGTACTACGGAGGGCAAATTCACATTCCTCACTCAGCGTTTCAATCTGTTGCCAAGTACCGAGTTCGGCCGATTCAAGGTCTTTGCAAATATTGAGTTCAGCAATGGATTTAGTACCGAACATGAAACCGGAAACTTTCAACTCTTTGAAGCATGGTCACAATACACAATTTCAGATGCGTTGAAAATGCGGGGAGGGATTATTACTACTCCGTTTGGTGTTTTCAATCAAATACGAGACGCATCGCCGACCCATCTCGGAGTTCTTCCCCCTTCAGTGTTCGACGAAGGATTCGAAGAGGTCGATTTCATGCCTATGTATACAAACTTCCTTATTTTCGGCACGACCGATTTCGGTTCAATTCAACTAGAATATGCAGCATTTACGGGGAACGGAAAGGGTGTTGAAGGAGAAACGTCCATTGATCTCAACAACGGAAAAGATTACGGTGCACGCTTTGGCATAGGATTCTCCGACGAAGTAACTATGGGAGTCTCTGCCTGGAAGTCCGGGTTGGAAGAATATGAGAATAATAAAAAAGAAGAGCATACGTTGTATGGCACGGATTTTCTTTTGTCCATCGGCAATTTCGAGATAAGATCAGAATTAATGCCGGGATTTGCTGTGATCAATGGTAACAAGTTCTTTAAAGCAACATTTTTTGTGATTGCATCGCATACTATGAATGAGACCATCACACCGTACATTCTGTTTGATTATCTCCGCGACGATGCACACATTAAATTATCGCACATTCAGAAACGGTACTCTATTGGTATTACGTACAAACCAATCTGGCGAACGGCTCTGAAAGTTCAGTACGTCATGGATACCTATGCCCGTCCTGGTGTCAACGATAATTCCAATATATTTATGGGTATTTCCATCCTTTTTTAGAAAGGACTTCCGGAAATGTGTACCAGCATACGTTTAATGATCTTCTCTATTTTTGTTTTGAGCATATCACTACATGCTCAAAACATCGTTGTCATCGTGAACTCCGAAAACCCAATCGTTAATCTTTCTTCCATCGATCTCAAAAACATTTTCACAGCCGACAAAGCAGTTTGGGATGAAGGCAATTCCATTCAACTTGTTGACTGGAAAATTGCTACTAACGTACGAGAACAGTTCTATGCAACAATTTTGAGAAAATCGCCGGCGATAGTGCGAAAAGGGTGGGTTCAAAAGATTGTGATTGGAAGTATCTATCCTCCGGCTGTGCTGTCATCGGAGAGTGAGATCATTCACTTCGTTGCGACACATCGCTGGGCCATTGCCTACATTGAAAAAAAAGAATTGCCGTCGACTGTAAAAACAGTTACTCTCGATGGACGTATGTCGAATGATCCAGCATACCAATTAAAATAAATTTCCGTATGCGCGCAGATACACTATATTCACTCAAGACGAAATTTACGGCGCTTTCACTCCTTATTGTCGTTCCGGTAATATTTATCTTCATGATTTATTATCCAAAACAACTGTCGATAATATTTGAAGATGCATTGTTGGAACGGTATACAGAACAGGCAATGGCTGCTTCATTTGGTCTTGCAGTGGGATTGTCGACAGAGAACTACACTCTTATCCGTGAAGGCGTTGCACAAGTAAAACGAAATAAGGAACTCCTGTATATTATTATCCTTGATACGCTGAGCGATGTCATTGCAGTGGATAACCGCACAGAATATTTTCCGGATGTGGTTTTTCTCAGGAATCTTCCGAGGATCCAGGTGGAGTCGTCGATTGTTCGATTACGCCAGCCAATTATCTTTGAAGGCAATCTGCTCGGTGAACTTCTTCTCGGATTTTCTACAAATGAGATTGACGAACGTCTCGGCGAGATACGGCAATTATCATATCTGATCGGATTCTCTTCTGTGATTCTTATTTCTTTTTTAATTTGGATAATGACATCGAAGCTGACCGAACCTTTGGTCAAGATTGCTCATGCCGCTGTAAGTTTTTCAAAAGATGAAGCGTACGAAACGATCGAAGTCAATACGAAGGATGAAATAGGAGTTCTTACACGTACCTTCAACGCCATGGTGGGGAAACTTAACGACAAAACATCAGCATTGTTGGAGAGTAAAAGATTTAACGAAGATCTTCTCGCCACAATTCCCTCCGCGTTAGTGACGATCGATAATTCGTTTCGTGTCGTATCGGTAAACAAAAGCTTTTGCCGGCTCTTTCAGGTTCTTCCCAATACCGTCGAAGGCCATGTTCTTCAACAAGTATTGGAGAACCTCGGCTTTCCTCAAGAAACCATCCAGTCAATCTTATACGGGAAAGAATTCTATGATGTGGAAATACGCCTTCCGGTAAATCAGAGCACCATGGAAAATCAGCCTGACGATATCATTCTGCGGTTGACGTTAACAAGTATTGTCAGGCATTCGGTTTCATCGGAACAGTTAAAATCGATGTTGCTCATTATTGATGATATTTCCTCCGACATAAAGGCCGAGGAAGAGAGAATCAAACTTATCCAAGAGCTGAATGTTTCCACAACAAAGATCAATACGTTAAGCGGATTGCTTCCCATTTGTGCGTCTTGCAAGAAAATTCGCGACGATCAAGGCGGCTGGAATGTGCTTGAACAGTATATTCACGATCATTCTGAAGCAAAGTTTTCGCACAGTCTCTGCCCGGACTGTGCATCAAAATTTGTGGGCGATTTACCATCAATAAACAAAAAATCTCCGTAATGCTCATTCCTTTCAGACCATTCTATCAGCATCGAGCGGTGATAGTTGATGAAATAGTTTACCTGAATAAAAATGCAATAAGAGTCATTCCGAAATCATCAATCTCAATAAGTGTTTATCATAATCCCGGACCGATTCGCACCGACGATCCACTTCGTAGTTGTTTACATTTAAATTTATTTATTGAAATGTTCTCTGTAAACAGGGCGGACTTTTGGAGAGGTAGAAAGTTGAACCGCAAGATATTCATACTATAGTGTCTCATTTTGATTCAATATTTATGGTCATGCGTGATTGTATTTAAATGTAGTAATTATTAAATAATCTGTATAAAGTTGATCGACCATGGGGATGGTTCCAGGGATGCTTGTGTAAGTACGCCTCTGGTTTACGGGTGAGTGAATGTGATGCTCTGGTACTATCAATGCTTTTTGTATAATCCTGACGAAAACCACATACTGTCTAACAGATCTATTTTCTCAAGAGATCGTACTATGAAAATATTGCTCATTTTTCTATCTCTGACCGTTGCATATAGTAAAGCACCTGATTGGGTGGTGAATCAAGGGAAAAGTTCGAAGTATCAGGAACATCAATTCCTTACCGGGTATGGATTAGCGGCGGTCGCAAACGGTTCAGAAAAAGAGCATGCAACAGAAATGGCAAGTGCTAATGCGCGAAAAAACCTGATTGAGAAAGTTCGTGTCAATATTCAATCAACCGCTGCCACAAAGACAGAAGAGGCGGGTGATCAATACTCATCGTTTTTTTTCAGTGCAATACAATCATCCTCGAGTCTCGAAATTCAAGGACTTCAGACAGAGACGTATTACGATGATGATGAAGAGGTGATGCACGCATTTGTGTACGTTGAGAGAGATAATCTTGTCTCTCTTTATTCATCAAAAGTTGGTTCTTTAAAAAAAGAAATCGAAGAGAAAGTCCGTTTAGCAAAAACTTTGGAAGAACAAAATAAATCCACTCAGGCACTGAACGAATACCTCTCCTGTTATCCGCTTGTTCGTCAACTGGAAGAATCGCAATCAATCTTCACATGTATTAAAATCTCAACTTCAATAAATGAACTTCAACAATTTGCTGTAACCAATGAAATTACCGTTGGTCAGATTCGTGAAGCGGTCACAAAACTTGTTCAACGCCCGCTGAATACCATTGACGATCTTGCATGGTTTCTTGTCTATCAGTTAAAGGATCAAGCAGATCAAAAAAAAATAGGGAAGCTTCAAACACTCGTCGCACCGTTGGTCTATCAGGATACAAAAATGGGGAGCTCATTTTCCCGTTATTTCAATGCAGTGATGGAACAAAAACTCCCGGAAGTGGCTCAATGGGATGCAGTTCAACAAAACAGTGCACCATATGTTATCTCCGGATCATATTGGGAACAAGAACATACCGTAAAGTTTATTGTGAACGCTCGGCAGGTGAGTGATGGAAGAATTATTGTAAGCGCAGAAGCATCGGTTCCGGTGTCAATGATTGCCGCTGCTCAAAAAAGCTTGAAACCCGAGAATTATAAAAGTGCATTTGTTGACCAGAAAATATTTGCTGCTGGAGAGACAGCCGGTGGGGGACTAATAGTGGAAGCATGGACGAATAAAGAGACTCGGGGAAATCTTTTTGTTGACGGGGAAACGATGATCGTGTCTGTTC
>JALNZH010000165.1 GCA_023229405.1 Bacteroidota bacterium | reverse complement strand
ACTGAGAGATGGAAAACTGATCGTACAGCTGTGCAATGACGGCAAAAAGAAGAAACAGCGGTCTATGTCGGTCTTTCATGGAAACGGCATTCCCAACATGAAACGCCGCGCGGATGAGATCGGCGCTCTCTTTTCCCTGGAATGTGATGACGACAATGGTTCAGTGATGACCGTTTCACTTCCATTTCAATAGAGACCGGAAATACCCCGAAGGGGGTATTGTTGTTCAGCCTGAAACCTGTATGTTACATTTGATATGACTATAAAACTTGCCATAGTAGAAGATACACCTGCTCTACGGAAACACATCGAAGAGCTGTTCACGTTCTTTAAGGATATCCGTCTTGTGGCATCATATGCCAGCGGTGAAGCGGCGATCGAAGGGATCCGAAGACTTCCGCCGAGCAAAATTCCCGATGTCATTCTGATGGACATCATGCTCCCCAATATATCCGGAATTGAAACGACGATTACCATCAAAGAAATGTTTCCCCAAATCGAGATCATCATGATCACGGTCTTCGAGGACGAGCAGAAGATCTTTCAGTCCATCCAGGCAGGTGCATCAGGATACTTATTAAAAGACGATGCACCGGAAAAGATTGTTGATGCAGTAAGGGAACTGGTCAAAGGGGGAGCACCGATGTCTAGAACCGTTGCAAAAAAGATGCTCGATTATACCCGTGGAAAAATGGATTCACCTCTACACGATCCTACAGAAAAATATTCCTCTGTTAATTTCGCTCTTTCGATTCGTGAACGGGAATTGCTGAATGGACTTGTTCAGGGAGGCACGTATGCTACACTGTCAAAACAACACTGTATCAGTCCATTAACGGTAAAAACCCATATCAAGAATATCTATAAAAAACTCCACGTTCATTCCCGTGCCAACGCAGTTCGTATTGCCCTCGAAAAAAATCTTGTCTAACCTCCACACTAGTGCCATTTCAATAAATTACGGTAGGAAAAGAAAAACCGATCATCCTGAGCCTGCCTACCGGCAGGCAGGTAAGTCCGGCATTTCTTAGTGGAAACGTCGAAGGATGGTTTCCAAAAACATAATATTATTTTTTTTGAAACGGCACGAGTTTCAGAATACCCCGAACGGGGTATTGATTCGGAATTCCTCCGGTTCATATTGTATCCAGTAATTATTTCCTATCAACGGGGGAATTCTATGAAAACCATTCTAACGATCGTATTCCTTTCTTTCTCGATACTCGTTGCGCAGGAAGATGAATGCGATGTATCGTCGTCGCTGGGGAACAGCTGGCTTGAATCAAAGAGAAGTTATTACGGCGTTAACTGCATGCTGGCAGCGATCAATAAACTCCATAACGAAACATACCAGGTTGCCGAGGTGAACGGCGTCGGCGTTCCGAATATCGCTCTGTTCACCCGAATGAACTGCAGCGGTTTCCTGGGATGCTGGCAAAGTACAACAAGTGCAATGAATCAAACGATCAAATATGAAGGATCCGGTGAGGTCGCCGTCTATTCAAGACCGGTGTTCATTCAAACAACCGGAAAACTTATTACGCTGACCATGTATTCATCGCAGATCGACACCTCCTGGGTGCAGTTCGAAGACGAGAAGATCAAGAAGGAACTGATCGATGAATATGATAAATATGAGAATGAGATCGCCGTATCGCTCACGAGACATGTTGATAGCGGAGTGTTGTATTAAAAGCTTGTAAGTGTGATCGATCCGGTGGCCCGGCCGATCGAACCGTCCGCATTGGGGGAAATGATGGGATATTTTTTTGCGTCGATGGGAAGAGGAATAATGTCACAGATCACCACGTTGGAGTTTGCTGAATTAAATCGCATGAGAAAATCAAAGTAGCCGTTTTACAAGCACGGTGCAATGCGTGCATTGTTGAATATGTATGACTACGATGTGAAGGATTCAAAGGTTAAAGAAGGTGAGTGGATGTTCACTAAAAGTGAAGGAAAGAAATGGTGTTACATCTATAATGATGGAACAGAATTAACATTTTTCTTGAACATCAAAGCAGATGAAAAGATCTCCGACAAAGTGGCGGCAAAGATGGAAGAGTGGGTAAAACGGCATCAGTACAAGAATGGCACATCAACGGTCATCGAAAAATCCGGCGGGTACTATTGGGTAAAGACATTCTGCAAACTGGGAGACAGTGAAGGAAATGATATCGTTGAAGATTATTACGAAGAATTCTTTAACGAATACGGGGATGATGTTGTGGATGAGGTGGAAGGAATTGTGGATAATATGAATTGATGCAATCGTTCATGCACTTTACGTACGTGAACCACCAAATACATAATCGACAAGGATAAAAAATGAAGAACCTTTACATATACTTAGCGGCTTTATCGATCACACTAATGCTGGGCTGCGCAAAAACCAATACTCCAACCGACACACCAACGTCAGCCGTACCTGTAGTAACAACAAGCGAAGTTACAGCGATAACAAAAACGACGGCGAAATCTGGGGGAACGGTAACTTCGGATGCTGGCTCAGCCGTAACCGTGCGAGGTGTTTGTTGGAGCATGAGTCCTGATCCCACAATTACAGACAGCAAATCTTCCGACAGCAGCGGGACCGGTATTTTTACGAGCACGCTCTCTGGTCTGACAGAGAATACAATATATATCGTTCGGGCATATGCGACCAATAGCGTCGGCACTGGTTATGGAAATTCTGTAGCATTTAAAACAACAACAGGTTCAACGGCGAGCGGACAATGGCAAAAGACCAATGGACCATCCGCTACCGGGCTAGACATTACGTGCGTGACGTCTGATGGAACCAATATTTTCGTCGGAAGTTATACCGGCGGGATATTTTTATCAACGAACAATGGCGGTCTATGGACTGCTGTGAATACCGGTTTGACTGATCTTTTCGTTCAAGGAATTACGATAAATGGGAGCAACATCTATGCGGGAACGAATAACAGCGGCCTGTTTTTATCAACGAATAACGGAGCACTGTGGACAGCCATTAATACAGGATTTACCAACAAAAGTAATGCAAGTGTTGTCGGTATAAGCGGGGTAAATATTTTTGCGAGTACTGCAGACGGACTGTATCTCTCAACCAACAATGGGAGTTCATGGGCAAAGAGCAATTCAGGATTGGGGTCATCGATTGTCTCGTCGATGGTTATTAGTGGATCGAATATTTTTGCCGGAACCAACGCCGGTGTGTTTTTATCGACCGATAACGGAAGTTCATGGACTGCAATGAATACGGGATTATCAGGACAAGGTAAACTGATAACGTCAATGGCAAAAAACGGCAGCAATATTTTTATTGGAACGTTTGCCGGCGTCTTTTTGTCCACCGACAATGGAAGCAACTGGGCATCAGCCAATACAGGAACAACAAGCAATTTAGACTATTCGCTCGCCATTTCCGGATCAAATATTTTCCTGGGGACTGTGGACGGTGCCTTTTTATCCACTGATAATGGAAGCCAATGGGTGCCGATCAACACCGGTTTTGCAACAACGACGATTAGATCGATCACCGTTAGCGGGCCAACAGTTTTTGCCGGAACGAGCGGCGGCATATTTTCATCCTCTAATAATGGTACGCTGTGGAGTGCCAGCAATAGTGGTTTCCCGGTGATCACTAATACGCTGACGTTAGCATCTAGCGGCACCAAGCTTTTTGCAGGAACGAACGATGGTGGTGTTTTTGTAACCACGGATAATGGAAACGTCTGGACAGCAATGAATTCCGGCTTGACAAATAAACTGGTGTATGCATTGGCAATCAGTGGATCAAATATTTTTGCCGGAACAGGCGGAGGCGGTGTTTTTTTATCGACGAACAATGGTGACACATGGACTGCGGTCAATAGCGGTTTAACGGGATTGCAAGTCTTTGCATTGGCCGTGAGTGGGAATACCGTTTTTGCAGGAACTCAGGCCGGCGTATTTTATTCATCCAACAAAGGAAGTTCCTGGAGTGCCGTCAATACCGGATTAACAAGTACTACCGTTAAGGCATTAGCAATTAACGGGACAACTATTTTAGCCGGTACAAATGGCGGACTGTTCATTTCTACCAACAACGGAAGTAATTGGGTTTCGAGTAACACCGGTTTACAAAGCACCGATGTTCGATCAATCGTTGTTAGCGATACCAATATTTTTGCCGGTACACATAATGGCGGTGCGCATAAATCAACAAATAGTGGAAGCTCCTGGGCACTGATCAATTCTGGTTTGACATCGAATTTTGTCTATTCGTACGCAGTAAACGGATCGACAATATATGCCGGATCCTGGCTTGCCGGTGTGTTTTCATCAGCTGACAATGGAAGCACTTGGACCGCGGTAAATAATGGTTTAACGAAATTGAATGTTTACACGTTGGTTGTGCACGGAACAATACTTTTTGCTGGAATACAAGATGGCGGTGTTTGGAGATTGTCGGAGTAAGAGATCTCAGTATTCAATTTATCCGTAGAACATGGTTTGTGTAAATGCAATGATATATCTGTCAAAATTAAAGTCCTTCCCTACATCTCATACACTGTTGGATGAGATGTGGGAGGGAGCGAAATATAGGAGGATTGAGTGAGCTTTTTCTCATCCTACCAAGGGGGAGATACAGAGGGGGGTCTGAAATCATGAAGGGACTTTTGATGACGTTTTTTACCATCTACGGGCAAGTGCGAACGGGATTCATCGCGCGCGTTACATTTCGCAAGGGGTTCTTGTGCTTCTTTTCTTGTGCCGACCAAATCTTTATACCATGTCGGCATTCCTTCGGAACCCCATCAAGAAAAGAGGGAATAAGTTTTTCTCTTTTCTGATGTATTTTGGACAAGTATGATGCAATGATGAGATCACCGATTCTTAACGAATAGAGACTAATCAAACAGTAGGAATTCATCGTATGAAAAAAATACCCAGTATTATTCTAATGACTGTGTTTTCCCTCATTCTATCAATTGGTGGCTGTGCTGCGCTTGGAAAACTGGCTGCGGGAATGATGACCTCCACCACATCGGACCTTTCTGTGTGCGCCGTGCAGGGAATGTATATATCGAATTTGTATCCGCGTGAGACAAAGACGATCGAGATGGATTATGTCAGCAATGAATGGAAACCGGGACGCTCCGGCATTGCTATCAGTTTTTTGAAACGGGAAGGGATCGGATTCTTCAAGATTGACGGTGCGGTGACGATGGACGGTGATACGATGCAATATCTCGCGAACGGTGTCTATAATGCGTATTTCGATAAGAATAATGGAAAACCGAAGAAAATCAGTATCACCACCAGTACCGGACAGAAAGCACAGTTCACCATTCAGGCGCCCAAACCGGTGAAGCTCACCGAAGTGAATAATGCATCAACAAATGCGGCAGTGGACGTGACAAAGGATATGGTTCTGGAATTTGGCAATGTGCCGAATGAGAATGCCTATATCCGTGTTTCGATGATTATCAATTCCATCGGTATACGTTCATTCAGCGATATTGGAGTGTTTAAACTGAGCAAAAAATTAACTATCCCATCGGCTGCATTTAAGAACACACTCGTCTCTGCAAGTACGAATGGAGTTGTTTCTATTGCTACAGGATCAAACTATGTCTTGGTGGAACGTTTTGATGTTGCTGCTGCTCGAATTCCCGGTGTCGGCGCGTCGCAAAATGTTTCAATGGGGTGGAGCTGGATGCCGGTGACCGTTTCGGGTGACGTCTCAACGTCACCCGGATTTTCCGTTGAAGGAAAGATCTCCTCGGCGAACGGAGAGATGGAATATTCCGCCAACAAGCCGAATGCATATTATGGCAAACCCCTTTCAAAAGGGAAGAAGTTTGCCATCACCTCACTTTCTGTTCGCGGCACGCTCTATGCTGCCGAGACATCCTCCTCTTCTTCAACAGCAGGAAATGTAACGACGACAACGACCACCACGCGCACGTGGCAATTCCCGAAAGTTTCCGTGGAATATTGGGATAAAGTGCTCGATAATTTGTATAAGGATATCAGTGCTGTATTCAAGGATGAATATGGAATTTCGATTATTCCAATCGAACAAGTGGTTACTGCGCCACAGTATAAGGAATTAGAAGAAATTAAAGATGAGTATTCCAAGGTGGAGATCTCGCGTAGTTACAAAGGGACGAAGAATCTTCTGCCGACATCGCTTGGCAATATCCTGAAATCGATCTCAACCACATTTGCTTCCGATAGACCCGATGCGCGTCTAATGCGTGAGCTTGGCGTGGACGGACTCATCGCCGTCACAGTCGATCTTGCGATCCCCACCGACCGGTCCGAAGTAACCCTTGCTCCTCGCATGGCGTTCCGAATCACCGGCGGACCGAACGGCTATATCGCCGGACCGACCGTCTATGCGCAAGGAGTGGTCCATGATGCAAAAGGGGTTCCCTTTGCTGAATCGGAGTTCAAAGATATCAATGCGTTGAACACCATCATCCGAAAAGAGGATCTGATCGCTGCACTGAAGAAGGTATTGAAAGAACAGGAAGCAAAAGAAAAAGAATTGGGGTATACTGCTATCTGGAATTTGCAATAAAATATCTTAGTATTCGGGGAGACAAACTGCGGGGTGATCATTTCACCCCGCTATGTTTATTGTGAAGTGTTGAGTTTGTATATTCATCCATGCACAGTCCGGAATCTAAACGCATTCTTCTCTTTATTCCCATTCTGCTCTTTCTCCATAACGTAGAAGAAGCAATCACCATGCCGCAATGGATGAATGCCAATCTACCCATACTGCAGCAGAAGATCCCCCTCTTTCAATTTCTGGAGTTCTCCGTTTCACAATTATATGTGTCGCTGACGTTGGTGACGATCATTCCGATATTGATTTCATTTTTTTGTCTGCGCGGTGAATTAACTCCAAGAAAAACAGCCGTGATGCAGACGCTGCAATCGATCATTTTCTGGAACGCTCTCATGCCGCATCTCAGCGGTATAATGCTTCTGGGATTCTATAATCCCGGCGCAATCACCGCAATCGTCTGTACGATCCCTTTTTCGATCTATCTTTATCACAAAACCATTTCATCGAATGAAGAAATCTTCCGTCAAATTCCCTTCAGAAAAATAGTTATCACTGGTGGAATCATCTATTTACCGCTTGTTTCTATAAACCACCTCATCGCAACAACCATTTCCCTTTTATTTTGACGCTTCCATGCGTCTATTTCCACAAGTACCCCTGTTAGTAAAGTGTGGATAACTTCAATCGAATTTTTGAAGTTGGATTATTTTTTTCTCGTCGATCTGACAAAAAGACAACCATGTCCATTCTTAAAATCAGTTAATCTAAGTGTTTATCAATTAATTTTACTTAATAAACGGACTTTCCATTGTCCAAATGTCAGATGTGCGGTATATTTGTAACGCATGGAAGTCCAAAAAACTAAAAGAGTGTATGTGGAAACCTACGGATGCCAAATGAACGTGGCAGATACCGAAGTGGTGTTAAGTGTTGTGAACTCTATCGGCTACACTCCAACATTAGATGCAGCACAGGCTGATCTAATTTTTGTAAATACATGCAGTGTGCGGGACAATGCTGAACTTCGTGCACAAAAGCGCGTTTCCGAATTAAAAGAACATAAGCGACGTAATCCTGAAGTGGTAATCGGTGTCCTGGGATGTATGGCTGAACGTCTTCGCACCGCATTGGTGGAGAAAAATAATCTTGTCGACATTGTTGTCGGTCCAGATGAATATCGGAAACTGCCGAAACTGATCGAAGATGCCCAGGCCGGACAGCGCGGTATCGCTGTAAAACTTTCTCGCGTTGAAAATTACGACGACATCACACCGCTTCGCACGGAAGGGATTAGTGCATGGCTTTCCGTGATGCGCGGTTGCGATAAGTTCTGCACATTCTGCGTTGTTCCTTTTACTCGCGGACGCGAACGGAGCCGGAGTTTGAAAAGTGTTGTGGAAGAGGTAAAAAATCTGAGAGGACAGGGTTTTAAGGAAGTGACGCTGCTCGGACAGAATGTGAATTCCTATCATGACGGTGAATACGATTTCTCCGATCTGTTGCGGTCCGTTGCAGAAGTTGACAGCACCATGCGCATCCGCTATACAACATCGCATCCTCAGGATATGAGCGACAAACTAATCGAGACGATCGCGACACACAAGAATATTTGCAAATATATCCATCTGCCGGTACAGTCCGGTTCGAATCGTGTTTTAAAATTGATGAAC
>JALNZH010000163.1 GCA_023229405.1 Bacteroidota bacterium | reverse complement strand
CCATGGCTCTGTCATCCTAAATTTCGCACCCACGCACGTTAATACAATCTCTACAATTCAGCAAAGGGGCTTACGACTTGTTAGAAAAATAACTTTGCCCAATTTGAGATACTATGACCAATGTTGATTCACTCGCGATTTATTTTGAACAGCAGTGAATTGAAGTCAAAACCGGCATTTCGATCCCGCTAAAGCGGGATCGAAATGACAACGATTAGGTATTTTTGAGATGGCTTCTACACATAAATCCTTATTTGCTCTTATCCGGGAACGGTGGAGGATTCGGCATCCGGTATTTGAAGTTCTTCATTTCTTCTTTTATTACTTCAATCGCTTTCATCAACTGCTGGTCCGTTCCACCAAGCTCTGTTGTCGGATCATTGTCCACAATAATATCCGGATCAACGCCGTGACCTTCCATAATCCATTCTTTCCCGTTGTTATCGTACCGCGAGAATTCAGGACGGTTCATAAATCCGCCGTCGACGATCGGCAGAGAACCGCGGATACCGACAACGCCTCCCCAGGTGCGTTTACCGATCAACTTGCCAAGATTATATTTTCTGAACCGGTACGGGAAAATATCACCGTCTGAAGCGGAGAATTCGTCCAGCAACAATACTTTCGGTCCCAAATGCATTCCGCCAGGATTGGTGGAAGGCGATCCGTTCCGTTGATATCCGATCATTGCCAACTCCCTGCTCAGTCGTTCTGTAATCATCGGGGAAACATTTCCACCGCCATTGCCGCGGTCATCGATGATGAGCGCTTCTTTTCGTAACTGCGGGTAAAAATGTTTAACAAACTCGTTCAAACCGTTCGCTCCCATATCCGGAATATGGATATAGCCTACTTTACCATCGGTGGCTTTGTTCACCGTTTCAATGTTTTTCTGTACCCAAGTATAGTAATACAATGGTGCTTCATTGCCGATGGGGATGATAACGGTTTCTCTGCTGCCGGACTCTTTTGGAGAAGCATTCACTTTCAGTTTTACCTGTTTGCCGACTGTGCCTACAAACGATTCAAACAGATCATTCATCGTATTGGTTGGTGTTCCATTTACTTCAAGAATGTAATCACCCACTTTTACATCCACACCGATCTCCGTGAGCGGTGAGCGAAGCGAAGGTTCCCAATTCTGTCCTTGAAGTATTTTTGTGATACGATAATATTTCGACGATGCATCGCGCTCCACGGTTGCTCCCAGCAGACCGAGTTTAATCCGTTCCGCTTTCGGATAATCACCGCCGCCAACATAGGCATGACCGATATTCAATTCCGAGATCATTTCTCCGATGACATACGTAAGATCGACACGATGATTCACATGCGGCAGCAATTGTGAATAATTTTCCTTCATTTTCTTCCAATCAACGCCATGCATATTCGGCGTCCAGAAAAAGTCCCGCATCTGTCTCCACGATTCATTAAAGATCTGTATCCACTCTTCCCGTTTGTTCAGCTTCATTTTCATATCCGACAAACTCAACTTATCCTTCGGTTCGATTTTTCCCGTCGGAAGATCGATGATCGCATAAGAACCATCACTACCAACCAACATCTTCTTTGTGTCTGCAGAGATCTCATAACCGTTCACATCGCCGAGTTCCGTCTCTTTTTGTTTGTCTAATTCATAGAGAAACAGTTTTGCTTTAGAGTCTTTATTCCCCTGACGAAGATAATACACTTTATCGCCGATCACGCTAAGATTTCTGTAATTCGATGCGCTAACCGGAAGGCCGGCGATTCTCTGCACCAGACCGTCAACATCTACTTTCACCGTAACTGGCTTTCCATCTTCCTTTTTCTTGTCATCCGATTTGTTTTTGCCATCAGATTTCTTTTCTTCTTCTTTCACTTTCACTTCATCGCTTTTCGGTTCAAAAGGCGATTTTGTTTCTTTGGAGAGTGTAACAAAATAAATTTTTGACATATCAAAATACGCATGGTTCCATTCCGTCTGGCTGTAGGTAGGACTGAATGAACGATCGGATGTAAAGAACAGATATTTTCCGTCCGAACTGAATGTCGGCGCTCCGGATTCGAACCATCCATCTGTTACATCATACGTCTCTTTTTTATCGACGGAAAATAATTTGATTTTTGTCATTACATCTTCTTCCGGATTCGGATAGGTAATCCATTTTGAGTCCGGCGACCATGCATAATCGGAATACTCCCACACTTTCGATTCTGTTACCGGTGTGACAGATTTTGATTCGATATCAACATACTGCAATCGCTGGGCACGATCCGCCCATAACAATTTTTTACTATCCGGCGACCACACCGGTTGATATTTATAATTGTCGGCATTCTTGGTAATCTGCTCCGGTTCGCCGAGACCATCCTGCGCACGGATCCATATTTCATCTTCACCCGATACATCGGAAATATAGGAGATCCATTTTCCATCTGGCGACCATTTGGAATTTCGTTCGTGCACACCGGATGTGTTGGTAAGATTTCTTGTATTACCGTATTTTGCCGGCACTGTGAATATTTCTCCGCGTGCACCGAACAATGCACGGTTTCCATCCGGTGCAATCTCAAAATTGGAAACGTTTTTACTGACATCAATCAGGCCACCCCGTCCAGATTCAAAATCGTCATTAATCTGGATGGACACTTTTGATTCTTTTCCGGCAGTAAGATCAAATCGGTAGATATATCCCGCATTTTCAAAGACAATAGCATCATTGCCGAGTGAAGGATATTTAATATCAAAATCGGCAAAGAATGTATGCTGTGTTGTTGTTTTGCTGGTCAAATCGTATGAATAGAGATTCATCCGTTTATTTTTATCCCGTCCGTCTCTATCCGAAATAAAATAAATTTTATTCCCTGTCCACATCGGGAAAATATCCTGTCCTGCATCGTTGGTGATATTCTCGATTTTCTTCGTCACAAAATCATAAATCCAGATATCATCGGCTTGACCGCCGCGATATCGCTTCCAGGTTCTGAACTCACGGAAGATTCGGTTGTATGCCAATTTTTTTCCGTCCGGAGAAAACGTGTTCCAGCCGCCACGCGGTAGTGGGAGCTGCTCCGGGATTCCGCCGTCCAAGGAAGCATAGAACAGCTGCCCCTTCCAATCATTAAATTCGATTCTGCGTGACCGGTAGACAACTGTTGTATTATCCTTCCAAGACATCACAATATTGTTCGGACCCATTCTGTCTGCAACATCATCTCTATCTACTGTAGCAGTGTATGTTAACCGTTTCGGAATTCCACCTTCCGTCGGAATAACATAGACTTCCGTGTTTCCATCATATTGACCAGTGAACGCAATATTTTTTCCATCGGGAGAAAAATGGGCAAACATTTCCATTCCGATATCATTTGTCAATTTCCGCGCGGTGCCACCCTTTGATGAAACGGTATATAAATCACCTGCATAGGTAAACACAAGCTTGTCGCCGTAGACTGCGGGGAAACGGAGCAGCCGTGTTTCCTGAGCAGACGCGATGCTAAAGATTAGAGCAATGACGAGCAAAAGTTTTTTCATTCAAACCTCGGTATGTATTAGGAAGAGTTTTTGGTAACGTGTTGGTATAGCAATTCATAATTGAAAATTCAAACTGCACAGAAAATTAGGAACTGTGCTGCTATTTCGACTTTCGTTCTGTGATTCCTCCCTTTTCGGAATCCACTTTTACGGTAAATGTGTTGCCTCCGTCTACAATCCAACGAATGGCAACAGTCCCCATCCCGGCTATATTCTCAACATTCAGACGTGCGGGATTATTTTTTTGTTCCTTCATGATTCCCAGATATCGATTCTCCAAAATTCCTCCTGTTACTACTTTCCCGCCCTCCAAACTCACCCAATCTGCACGGGTGATTTTATTTTTCACATCCTGAAATGTATGCGTCGGAATGACCCTATCATTGGAGATGATTGCTGTAACTTCTTTTAATCCGCCGGCAAGCTCTTTCACAACGATAGAATCAACAGAAAGTTTTGGTGTATGATAAAGATGGAATAACGTAAACGCCATATTGCGATGACACATATCTTCTATCATAAAAGAAGGGGCTGTCCGCGTCCATTGCTTTTTAATTCCGCCGACTTCAATCTCTCCATATTGTGGATGCTGTATTTTCTTCCAGGGAACAACTCCTTCATTAAAGAGCAAGATACGGTCAAACCGGTAGATGTCTTGCTGGCGTACATCACGTGTAGAGTCTTTTGCACGACGGAAATAATCAAATTCACTCCAGAGTTCATTTGTAAATGACAAGATCCCTCTGCCGCCGTAAAACCATTCAATTTCACCGCCGTAAACAGTGTATAAATCTTTCCAGAGAATCATATAATTATATCCCGGAAGTTGTTCTTCACCCAACTGACCGAGAAAATCGTACGTTTGAATATCTTGTTTACTGTAGGTTCCCTCATCGGATTTGGAACCCGGACCGCGAAGAATCATTCCTCCATAATTATGGAATGATTGTGCCGCGGCAATATTATTGTGTTCCAGGAAAAAATTTCTCACCGATCTATTTTCCGGAAAAGTAAAGGGAAACCGGTCCGAACCGAATTGAACATACCGCGGAGCCCAGTTCCACGCCCAGTCGCGATTCGGGTCATAAAATCCGGGATTGTCTTCATTCACTCTCCCATCGCCGTCATTATCAATCCCTTCCCATCCCAATAACGTAAACTCTCCCTGTTCATCCGCTTCAGCCTGAACCATTAAGCGCGAATCACTCGGATCAATTTTCCATCGGCCGTTCGGATCCTTAATCCGCATAAAGACGATATTCCCATCACCATCCAAATCATCGTATCCATCTTCGTTAAACTCTCCGTCACCGTCATCGTCACGCGGAGTCATACCACTGCGGGGAGAATGCGGATTATTCGCCTTATAGATAAAGTAATCACGGGCATCGGGATTGATTGTGGGAAGGATATACAATGTTTTTTCATTCAATAAATCCTTTACCCATTCCACTTCGTCAAACAGTTCCGTAACATACCATGCAGTGTATAAAACAACTTCAGCACCCTGCACCTCATTCGAATGTATATTACCGTCCATATACATAGCGGGTTTCTTATCCGGATCGCCTTTCTCCTTATTGGAAACGGTCATCAACCACATATCTTTTCCTTCTACCGACTTGCCGATACTGGTGACCGTGACCAGATGTGGATACGCTTTTTCGATCCGTTTCATAATCTCGAATAGTTGTTTTGTATCGTAATACCGGTTCCATGCAATTTCCACTTTGGGATTATTCGGCGCACCCATCGCTTTTAATGCACTGGAAGTGAATTCTTTTGATTGCTGGGCGATGGCACTTGCAGAAACTAGTAGTATTAAAATTATTTTTCTCATTCATGCTCCGAATGTTTGATCTACACCCTTCCCGAATGGAGGTGAAGAAGGAAATAGTAATTTATTTCAAATCAATTTTTGTCTCTGCACCACCGGCAACCGGACTGTCTGCTTTCACCATAATGGAACCTTTCCCGATCACAATCCAACTGATTGATTGAAACCCGCCGCTTCCTTTCAACGGATCGAGCACTTGTTTCGTTTTGCCGGAAGAAAGTGTCGCCGATTTTCCCGCATCACATTGAACCCGAACATTGCGAACCCATCTGGTCTTAACACCCAGCGAACTATTTGTCGGAAGAAAACCGTTATTCACCACATCAATGGAAACGCGGTACACGTTATTCCCAATTTTTTCAACTTTTTGATTGGCAAAAGAAATAGTCGGAAGCTGCGCTGCGAGAAATGTCAGGAAATTTAGATAGGAACGCGAATAGGAATTTAGACTTTCCGCCGGAGGATTGATAAGAACAAACGGCTTCACACCGCCGATTTCGACTTCTTGTTCCGGAAAATCAGGATGTTTCACCGATTTCCATTGAACAGCAATATCTTTCACTCCAACTGCATCATACCATTTCAGCATATTCACAATCGGATCATCCGATTTTTCTTTGTTGTCCTTCTTTCCTTCCAACGACTGTTTCGTGGAATCGTTCACCACAATGGTATCTTTTATTTTCGGAAGTTCTGCCGGCCACCATGGTCTGGTCGCAAACGACCATCGTCCGGCGTGGTAATATCCCCATTCACTCAACGCACCTTCTCCTTTTGCCGGTTTCGGTGCATCTTTCAGTTTTGTGATCTCGGAAAATTTTTTGCTGATAAACCCATAATATTCTTCATCATCTTTTGTCACCGATGTAATTACCGCACCTTCACCTTTCGGCGGTTCGTTTTTCCATGGCATCATAAGATTGTCGTTCGACGAAAATGTAAAGATCATTCCAATGTTTGGATGATCAAACACGAAATTCGCCAGTGCACGTGTGGCATTCTCAGAAATTTGGTGAACTCCGCTATTCTTGCTAAAGAACTGAAAATTGTATGTGAAGTTGCGGTTAAAATCAGTGCCACCAACAGGATCTTCATTCCATTCATCGTCCTTATCGTTATCAATTCCTTCCGTTAGCACACGATACGATCCTTTCTCACCTTTGGCAGGATCTGCCTTTTTCATTAACCGGGAATCGTCCGGATGAATTATCCATTCCCCTCTGCTATCTTTCACTCGCATGAGTGAAATAATTCCGTCCTTGTTCACGTCGTCAACATCGTCCTCATCAATTGCGGCGTCACGGTCATCATCATACGGAGCAACGTTGGTTTCCCGTTCTGCAAGCGGCTTGGTGAAAAACGATTCGCTTGCGTCAGGATTTGCCCGAGCAATGACGTACACCGTTGTTTGTTCTAGCATTGATGTAATACTGTCATTTTTTCCATACGATTGCGCCAGATGTTCGATGAAGCGTAGTGCGTATTCCGATCCGACCAGCGATGCAGCTTCGATTCCGCCAACGACCAGTATTGCTTTTTTGTTTTCTGCGACACCCTTTCCGATTGTTACCACCCACACTTCATGCCCTTTTTCCATTTTCACAATGGATTCCATGTTGACGAGTGATGAATATTGAAAAGTGATTTGTTGAAGTGCTTTGGTGAGGTCATTATAATTGTGGTATTTCGAGGCCATCTGCGCAAATACGGTTCCGCAGAGGAAACAAAGTAATACGATTTTTTTCATTAAAAGACCTTCGATATTGGGTAATTACGTATCTAGACTACTGTATTTATGGAAATCATAGCCTGTTATCAAGTGATAATTGTAAATTTAATTTTCCTGAACAATTTCAATTAGTTTAAGAGGCTTAAGAACAGAATACCAACGCACGAATTTTTTTATGTATTTCTTTCATAGCTGTCCAAAATAAAACCTTTATTGACAAAAATTTAGAGAAACAGGTGGATTTATGGAAGATATGTTATGTTGAGAAAAATAATCCCTCCCCTACATTTCTTACAGTGTTGGATAAGATGTGGGAAGGAGCGAAATTTAGGAGGATTGAGTGAGCTTTTTCTCCCCCCTACCAAGGTGGAGATACAGAGGGGGTGTCTGAAATCATGAAGGGACTTTTGTTGGTGTTTTTTGCCATCTACGGGCACGTGCGAACGGGATTCATCGCGCGCGTTACATTTCGCAAGGGGTTCTTTTGCTTCTTTTCTTGTACCGCCCAAATCTTTATACCATGTCGGCATTCCTTCGGAACCCCGTCAAGAAAAAGAAGGAATAAGTTTCTCTCTTTTATGATTTATTTTGGACAAGTATGTATTTCTTTATCTTGAAACCTTGCACTTGTCACAGGAGTGAATTACCTTAACGCGGGTTCAATACCTGTTCCATACAATTCCGATTTATTTCATCACACACGGGAGGTAGGAATGAAAAAAATACTGATTGGTTTTGTTGCAGTTTTTATTGCTATGACTGCATTTGATATGGTAGTTCATGGCATCCTGTTAAGCGAAGCATATAAGGATACGGCAAGTATTTGGCGTCCTGATATGGAGTCTAAAATGTGGATTTATTCTGTCATTTCGTTGATCGGAGCGTTTTTCTTCTCCTTTATTTTCTCAAAAGGATATGAAGGAAAAGGAATAGCGGAGGGAGCGCGATATGGATTGTATATCGGCATTTGGATGAGTGTCGGAATGGCGTATGGCACGTATGGTATGATCGCAATTCCCTATTCCATGGCCATGCAATGGTTTCTGTACGGCGTGATCGGATATGTTATTTACGGAGTGATTCTGGCATTGATTTTTGGAAAGAAGGAAGAAACTAAAGCTGCGGGATAATATAGAAAATTGCATTCCTGTATTTTTTGGCTGGAATTTGTCAACCTTGTCAAGGTTTCAAAAATGCTTCACGAACCTTGACAAGGTTGTGTGTTTTAAAGCGGAATATTTCCGTGTTTCCTTTTCGGA
>JALNZH010000162.1 GCA_023229405.1 Bacteroidota bacterium | reverse complement strand
AGGATAAGCTTTTTTGCGTTGCTGGTTTTGGCAAACGAAATACTATACTTCAACAATTCTTTTCCCACCCCGAGTCCTTGTATCGATTCTGTTACCGCCATTTTTCCTAATTCAAAAATATTTTCGCCGTGTGGAATCAGTGCGACTGTACCGACAATAGCGCCATGATATTCTGCAAAAAAGATATATCCGCCCGGATCGATAATATGTTTTTCCGGATCGGAGAGAAGTTGTACATCTATCGGTTCGAGAGCGAAAAATTTGTTCAGCCACTCTTCATTCAAAGTCCGGAATGATTCCTTGTGACGTTTGGAATATGGAAGGATCGTGATACTCATTCGGTTTTCGAGGAAACACTTCCATCCTTATCCAGCGGCATCAAGGGGTTGTACGCTATTTCCCAGAGATTACCATCCGGGTCGGCAATATAGCTCGTATAACCACCCCAGAAGGCCTTTTGCGGTTCTTTCATAACAGAAACACCCTTCGACCGCAATTCGGAGATCAGTGTGTCCACCTCTTGTTCAGAGCGGACGTTGTGCGCCAGGGAAAAGGAACGAAAACCGCTCCCTTGAGACGAGACCCCGGCATCCTTCGCTAATTCTTCACGGGGAAAGAGAGATAAAACAATGCCATTCAATTTAAAGAAAACGACATCTCCGCCGCTGTTTGGTTCGGGTTCCCAGCCAAAAGTATCCTGATAAAATTTCCGGGATACTACAAGATTGCCGACACCGAGGGTAATGAATGTTAACCGTTGTTCCATAGGATTAAAACATATTGAGTCTGCACAGCAGAATTATCGTTGTAAAACAAAATCTATTTCCAGAAGATTGTACTCTGTTACCTTCATTCCAAGTTTTTGATACACCGCAAGTGCGGGGGCGTTATCTTTTTCCACATACAGCCGCACTCCGCACACATTGCCCTGTTCTTTTGCCATCAACAATACATATTCAAACAACGAACGGAATACTTTCTGTGCCCGAAATTCCCTCTGTACATACACGCTCTGGATCCACCAGAAAACACCGTTGCGCCAGTCGCTCCATTCATAGGTAATCATCAGTTGGCCAACAATTGTTTCGTTCGCTTCGGCAATAAGATAGAATCCCCGCGACGGATCGTCGAACATTCCATGAACGCCGCTGAGCGTCCGTTCGGGATCGAGATCGAAATGTTCAGTTTCTTTGGCCAGCGCAATGTTGTACCGGGCGATCGTTTCCGCATCATTGCGGATTCCTTTTCGGATGGTGATCTTCATATTGTTCCATGGCCGTCACCGTTACGGTGAGGGTCATATGTTTATCATAGTGATTAAAAATCAAAAAACAGACCGATGCTTTGCAGCGTAATTCGTTGATGATAGAATTGTCCGCGCTCTTCCATGCCAGTGCGGTAGGTATAGGCAAGACGAGCACCGTGATTGTTTTCATTTTTTGAACGAATGCCGATCTGATAACTTTGGGTCGATCCATAGTTTACAGCGCCGCGCAATTTAATATCCAGTGCACCATAAAGGGAAAGAGTGTAGAATAACGGTAGGTTTCCGCCATCAGCCCCGAACTGGAAAAGGAATTGTCCATCTTTACGCACATTCACAAGATACGAATGATCATAATATGTTCCGCCGTAGACGAATCCGCGAATTGGTGTGACATTTTGTACGACAAACAACTGATAATAATCCCGTGCATAATTAATTACTTGTGCTGCGGCGCCAGGTATGAGAACGGCATCATCCACAAGATGATGGCTCGTATGTCCTGAGCCCAGACGAAGCACGGTTGCTTTAGTAATGGGAAAATCAAACGTAACATCGGCATAATAATCCGCATTCGTCACACGAAACTTTACACCGCCGTCATTAAGGGTGGTGTACACGGTTCCAGAAACAGCAATCAGGCACTCAATCCCACCATATCGCACACTTGCGGCGGGAAAAGAACCGCCGAGTCCCGCAAAGAATGTACCGGAGGAGAGATCTTTTGCGTACGACAAGCGGTGCGCAGTACCGTCTGCGGTGAAAGAAGGGACGAATACTTTTTCTGGAATAAAGCTGATGACGCTGCTATCTTGAGCGTAAGTTATTGATGAAACCATTGAGAAAGCCCAAATACATTTGCACAAAGCACCGGCAATGTCGTTTTGAATCCCGATGGATCGAATTTTGAAATATAAAAATGCCCATCGGGATGAGAAATCTGATCGGTGGTCCAGACTTCTTGTTCCGCAAGGATTAATAATACTTCTCGGGGCATGGCGGGATCTTGATTTCAGTATGAGAAATGTACATTCTCTGATAGTTAGCATATAATCCGTATTAATTTAATAGCAGTGCTTTTGCTTCGACCGCTTCACCGGAAAATATTTTGAGTCCCGGGGCGGGGAAGCGGATCTTGTTGATCAGATTCTTAAAAACCAGCCAAGTATCTCCGTCAGGTAAAATGGCATTTGTATTCCAATCCAGTGCAATAGCCACCTTGTGTTTTTTGATGCCGACATCGGCGTACGACACATTTCTTGCTCCTAATCCTACGGCCAGATTCAGATATTTCGGCCAATAGTGTTGTGCCGGTTCTGGTAAGAGATTATGCACATCCATAGAGAGCCAATAAATATGTCCGCTATAATCGCTGGCGGGACCCCAATCCGGGTCTTTTTTTCCGCCAGTTGCGGAAGGATAATAACTCCATTTATAATTAAAATTGTTCAGGTATGGATATTTTACCTGCAGTAAACCATATATCAGTCCGCCAGAATTAAACGCCAGGTCGGGGAAATTAAACGCCCATTTAGAAAATCCGTCCCCCAATTCAATGGCAATTGCATGTGTGGCCGGAACAGCGACGGCACTCCAGATGGCGGATTCTTCATCAAAGTTAGCCCACTTCATCACATCGTAGGTGAGGTGGAAAATAAGATATGATGCGTACGCATGGCCGAGTTTGTCCACACCATAACTGTGGTTATAGAAATAGCCGTCGCTCCAGATGCGGAACTCATGCTGTTTATAATAATAATCATCTTTCCACCACCACTGAAATTCCAATGATACGGCAGCAAGAGACCAGGCAATGGTGCCGTACGTCGTAATATCTTTTCGGTACAGACCCAGGAACATGGAGTCCCGTTCGATTGGTTGTGCTGTTAACGACTGAGCGAGACCCGCAGCAACGAGCACGCCGAACAAGAGTTTTTTCATAGTGTGCGAAAATGTACGAAAGAAAGAGATAACTCCATAAATAAAAAATCCAATGCACAGCATTGGATTTTGATTATTACTCTCATTGATTGAATTATATTGTATGCAAACGAGGTAGTACAATCACAAACTCCGTCCCCTTTCCGGTTTCCGATGTAAATGTAATAGTGCCACCGTGATGTTCAATTACCTTCCTCACAATTGCCAATCCTAAACCGGTGCCGTTCTTTTTCCCGTATGTTACGAACGGCTCAAAGAGCGAATCGCGAATCTCGATAGGAATACCACTGCCGGTGTCTTCCACCGAACATTTTAGTTGTTCGTTTGCATCCTCCAGCAGCACGCTAATCACACCGCCGTTCGGCATGGCATCCTCGGCATTGTTGATCAGGTTGTTCAGCACTCGGCGAATACGGTCTTTGTCGACGGTGATCGGACCAATAGAATGGTTGCTCACAGCAAATCGGATATTTCCTTCTTTAAAGTGCGACTCATAATCCTGCTGCAGTGATTCGGCGATGGATTCTGCAGTGCACTCCACATAGTTCAGTTGAAATCCGCCTTTAGAGAAGTCGAGCAATTCCTGCATCATATCGTCCATGCGGCGGATGGCGCTGTGAAGTTGTTCGAATTTTTTTATTCGTGGTTCCGGCTCCATCACCTGATGCTTCTGCAAATAATCGGCGATCAATGAGACGGAGGCCATCGGAGTGCGGAAATCGTGCACAATGGAACTGGCCATTTGTCCGACGGCAGAGAGCCGCTCGTTCTTCACTAATTCTTTCTGCACTCTGTTCAAGTTTTCCTGCATGTGATCGAACGCGACGGCGAGTTTACCGATCTCATCATTGTCGAAGTCGTCTTTCAGTTTGTGATCCAGTAGTTTTCCGTTACCGATAGCATCGGTAATCCCGATCAATTTTTTTAGCGGATTGTTAATGAATTTCCGGAAGACCAACCCATTCAAGACTAATGAAAGGACGAGAAATCCAACAAAAACATACAGAGATCTGAGTGCATTTTCTTTTAGATGAGCGGCAGTTTGTGCAAGCGGTACAGACATCACCGCAGCGCCAAGTACACTGTTGAGTTCCACGTTATGACATCGCTGGCATTTTTTTTCCGCTACAAACGGGATCAGTGCCTGAATTTCTTCACACGATTGAAGAAAAGCTGGTTTATCAACGGACAAATTTGAAATCACTTTTGTTTCATGTAATTTTTTATTGCATGTAAGAAACCATTGCGGTTCTTTTGTATGAAACACTTCGGTGCCGAAGTTTTTATTGAGATCCCACACATCTACCTCGCGGCGGATGAGACGCGTGCGACGCGCGTCATCTTCCAGAAACTCCTCGTCAAAGTGCAGGCTGTCGAGCCGGAACAGAATATGAATATCCTTGATATCGCCAGACGAGCTAACCTTACGCAGATAACTGTCGTCGACACTTTCGTTGGTTACCATCATATTCACCAATGCCTCTTTGATGGTATTGGCCTGCGCGGTGGCGGCGTTCTGCACCTGCGACATCATCTGTTCCTGTGTGGCACTGTAGTTGAAATACGAAATTACCGCGACAGCTACAAAAAAGAGCGGAAAGAAGATGATAAACACTTTAAACGGCAGAGAAAGATTTTTAAGCATTATTCCCCCGGGAAATGAACATGGTGTACAAATAATATCCTTTACATATACAAATCATTAACGGTAAAACTGTTGCTCAACATTCTGTCCGGGAGTTCAAATCCCGAACGACACAGTGACAGAGATTGCTCGATCCGATGTATATTCAAAATACATCAATCAAATCTTGAAATGACATGAGTATAATTATAGCGCAATTACTCCCAGCACCGTTCGTTGTTTCGCACCGGTCACAGAGGGAATATTTGTCGGAATCCCGCTGATGGTGTCGTTTGCCAGCAGGGCAAAGCAGAGTGCCTCTTTGGAATCCGATGGTACTCCTAACTCGCTGCTGAAAAGAATTTTTGTTGGCGCAAAATACCGCTGCAACGCATTAACGAGCATACGATTTTTAGAACCGCCGCCACTGATAATCAGTTCATGCAACGGTTCGTTGTATAGACGTTTTCGGACAAACCGATTAAACTGATCGTACACGGTTAAGGCCGTAAGTTCAGTAACCGTTGTTATGACATCCTGTTTGCGTGCACCGTGGGAAAGATGAAGAATATTCCTCACATAAGTATCACCAAATTCCTCCCGTCCTGTTGATTTTGGAAGTGGATCTCTGAAATAAGGATGTTGTACTAGTTTTGTGAGCAGTTTGGGAAGGATGTTTCCCGTTACAGCAACAGAACCATTTCGGTCAAACGGTTTTCCATACCACTGTTTCATCAACGCGTCGATGACCATATTGCCCGGTCCGGTATCGAAGGCGGCAATATCATTTGCAGTCGCATTTTTTTTCACAAGAGTAATATTCGCAATACCGCCAATATTCAGCAATGCGCGGTGATAATTTTTGGAACGAAACGCCAGCAGATCGAAGTATGGAACGAGCGGTGCTCCTTGTCCGCCGAGCGCCATGTCACCGGTGCGGAAATTTCCAACCGTTATGATTCCTGTCAGTTTTGCAATGGTTGATGGATCGCCAATCTGCAGCGTGGAACGGACAGATTTACCGAAGAGTTTTCGCGGATGCGGCAGGTGATGAATGGTTTGTCCGTGCGAACCGATGAGATCAATTTTCGAAACAGGAAGGCGTGATTTTTTGATGAGTGCATGCACTGCATCCGCAAAAAACTGTGCCGACAGGATATTGATTGTGCTGATTGTTTCGACTGTCCCTGTGCTGGGCAACGAATTGCGGAGCACAAAGTCGCGATATCCTTTAGGGTACGGATGACGGTGGAAAGCAAGCTGCGTGAATGATGCAGAAAGTCCACTCCCGCGCACCCTTACCAACACGGCATCAACAGAGTCCACGGATGTACCGGACATAATGCCGATGACGAGCCGTTCGTTTTTCCGTATGATCCGTTCGAGTTTGGTCATGCTGTTGCAAATATTGTAACAGAAGATAAAATAAAAACTGATTATATTCCTGCTACAATCTTATACAAAGGAAAATTATGCTCTCCATCTGGGAACGTCAATCGTTTCTTCACGCCGACATTATTATTATTGGGGGAGGCATCCTCGGACTTTCCACTGCCTGTTCCATCAAAGAACAGCATCCCGAACGCTCCGTTCTTGTGCTGGAACGCGGGATTTTTCCCGCAGGAGCGAGCACCAAAAACGCCGGATTCGCCTGTTTCGGCAGCCTAACAGAACTAGTTGCCGATGCGGCAGTGCTCGGCGAGGCGAAGATGCTGGAACTGGTGGAAAAACGGTGGCGTGGACTTGCCCTACTCGATCAGCGTCTTGGCGAAGAAGCGATGGATTACCAGCATCACGGTGGATTTGAACTGCTGACCGAAGCGCAGATGGGAATTCACAAACATACCGATCTGATCAATCAACTTCTGTTTTCGTTATTTCAAATGGAAGTGTTTCACAGCGCACCGTCAAAAATTACAGAATTTGGTTTTAACAAAGAGATTGTTAAAGATATTGTCTTTAATCCGTTTGAAGCCCAGCTTGATACGGGAAAAATGATGAAGGCGCTTATTGCCAAAACACATTCGTTGGGAGTGGAGATCCTCACAGGTGCCGAGGTTGATGCTGTTCACGCAACCGGTGTGAGGGTTGAGGTGGAAGTGCGGGACGGTCAGAATCATCTTCAATTTACTGCGAATCGTGTAGCAGTTTGCACGAATGCATTTTTACCAAGACTTTTTCCGCAGATGAATGTGCGTCCGGGGCGTGGGCAAGTGTTGATTACCAAACCGATACCGAATCTTCGATTAAAAGGAACCTTCCATTATGACGAAGGATTCTATTATTTTAGAAATTACAATGGACGCGTACTATTTGGCGGTGGAAGAAATCTCGATCTGGATACCGAAGCGACGACCGAATTTGAACGCAACGAATTTATTCTTAATGACCTCAAAGAAAAACTCGCAACAATTATTCTGCCGAATATTCCGCATGAGATTGATTACACTTGGCAGGGAATTATGGGATTCGGCCCATTGAAGTTTCCGTTCATCGAAATGCCCCAGCCGAACGTTTTTGCTGCGCTTGGATGCAACGGTATGGGTGTTGCGCTGAGCAGTTTACTGGGAGAAGAACTTGCGGAAATGATTACTGGAAATTAGTGAGAAAGAGTTCGTATGTTGCCATTCCATGATCCGGCAACACAATCAGGATTTTTTTGACCGGAGAAGCTGACACTATAATGAAATTTTTTATTCCGTTAATAGAGTGTAAAGAATCGGGACTCGAAGCGACAAAAGTATTTCAATGACAATGAAAATTCCTATTTACAAACCTCAGAAAATACCCGTAAATAATTCCCGCCAAGTATTTTTCGCACATCTGCCGGCGAATATCCTTTTCGGAGCAGCGCCAAGGTGAGATTTCCCAATTTGGAAACATTCTCCAGGCCGACCGGCGTGGTAATCCCGCCGTCGTAATCCGAACCAATCGCCACATGATCGATCCCGACCAGTTTTTTGATGTAGTCGATATGTTTGATGACCGTATCAATCGTGACCGAAGCAGTTGGAGCCGAGGAGAGAAACGAGGTATAAAACACGACGCCGATGACTCCGCCTCCTTGTGCAATAGCTTGAATTTGTTCGTCCGTCAGATTGCGTCTGATATCCCGCAATGCGCGAACTCCCGAGTGACTGGCAACGATTGGATTTTTCGTTGTTTCCAAAATATCTTCAATCGTTTTTATTCCCGTATGAGAAACATCGATGATCATGCCGAGTGAATCCATCGAACGAATCACCTGTTTGCCGAACTCCGTTAATCCTTTTGTTGTCGACTCCAAGTCAGTCGCCGCAATTGCCCATGGGATGCTGTTGTTCCACGTGATCGTCATATACCGTGCACCGCGATGATACAGATCGGCAAGTTTATTCAAGTTCTCTTCAATGGCGTGTCCACCTTCCACGCATAGTACCGCAGCAATTTTTCCTGCACTGTTTGCGGACTGGATTTCCTGCACAGTTGTTGCTTTTGCTATAGTTACAGAATTCCGTCCGATTTGTGCCATGCAGGTATCATACAGTTCTATTGTTCGTTGGTACGATATACCAGCAAAATCCGTCGGATGGGACC
>JALNZH010000161.1 GCA_023229405.1 Bacteroidota bacterium | reverse complement strand
AAATCTGATTGTAATTTTAGATTCCTCTCCCCGCTTCGTGGGACCCGGAATGACCAAAGAATTAGTATACGACTAATCGCTCTCCTTTTGTTCACATTCTCTACTCTTTTTGCAATAACTCCGCATGCTCCGGCACCTGTGTTCACACTGGATGGACGATTGAATTGTCCTGTTATCTCTAAAAACGGCGGAACTGCATATCTGCAACTAACACTCGCTGCGCCGGGAGTAGTGAAGGACGTTAAACGCAAACCGATAAATCTTTCCATCGTCATCGACCGAAGCGGATCCATGAGCGATCAACGGAAAATGGAATATGCAAAGAAGGCATACTCCACATTGATCGATCAGCTGCATCCGGACGATATTCTCTCCTTAGTGATCTACGACGATGTGGTTGAGGTGATCCGCCATGCGAAGAAAATCGGCGATGATAAATATTCCATTAAACGGATGCTGGACGAAGTGTATCCCCGCGGTTCCACAAACCTGGGAGGTGGTTTGCAGCAGGGACTGAATGAAGCAGAAAAGAATGCAGGAAAGAAATATATCAACCGCGTCGTGCTGCTCTCGGACGGACTTGCGAATGTCGGTGTCACCGATCCCGCCGAATTAAACAGGATTGCACGAACGTATCGGCATCGTTCGATCTCCGTTACTTCCATGGGGGTCGGACTGGACTATAACGAAAATCTTATGATGGGACTTTCGGAAAGCGGCGGCGGAAATTACTATTTCATCGAACATCCCAATTCGCTTGCATCTATTATTCGACAGGAATTTGAGATGGTGTCGTCCATCCTTGCGCAGAATACGGCAATATATCTGACTCTTGGTGACAATGTGCGGTCAAGCGATGTACTCGGCTGCGAATATAAACATGAGAACGGGCAATTTATCATTCCTGTCGGCGACTTGTATGCAAATGACATTCGGGAATTCACTGTAGAATTGAAAATTCCGGCCGGTACCGGAGCGCGTACCATTGCAATTGGAGAGTTACGGTATGAAAGTGAATCGATCATTGCATCCTTTCCTTCATTCACCGCCGGTGTAAAATACACTAAGGATGTTGCAGAAGTGGAAAAACACCGCGACATCTCCACCCAGGCAAAGGCGGACATCGCCGTCTCAGCAAAAAAGGTGGAACAGGCTATGCGGGCTATGGACGATGGTGACCAAGCAGCGACAGAAATACAACTGACTGAAGCAAGATCAGTAATCAGTATTTCCCCTGCATATTCTTCGATGGGTGCAAGCGGTGAATCGGTCCGCTCACAGCTGAGTAAGATTGAATCGTATCAAAAAACCGTAAAGGAAGAAACTGACATGCGCAAAGCGAAGAAATCGATTCAATACGATAATTACAAAACACGCAAGAATAAATAATGTAGAGCTGGACGACATCCCGCTCTCGTAAACATGACCGTCACCTCGAAGGTAACGGTCACGTTCAAAACCAACGGAGGAAGTATGAAGACGACCCTGAATCCTGAAATGCAAGAACTTCGCCGCATGTCCAGACTGTATCTGCTGGAAGGATTGTTCATCGCCGCAATGTTCCCCACCACACTCATCGGCGGGATGAGCGCTCTCGCCGGATATTTTGACGAGGATATCACAACGAAACAAACAGAACCTAGCGAACCGATCATTTGGTATTATAAAGCATAGCCGTCCAAAATAAAACCCTTATTGACAAAAATTTATCGAAACGAGTGGATGTATGGAAGATATGTTATGAAGGAATAAGTTTTTCTCTTTTATGATTTATTTTGGACAAGTATGATAAAGGATATTTCGATTTAATTGATGTCGAAACTATTAATGATGGAAAAAGAAATGTGTTTAAGTTTCATTTGCAACCAGTTAAAAAGTAATTTTTCGGAAAATCAAAAATCATTGAACTTCCACAAACATGAATAATACCTACTTTTGTAAAAGTTGAAGTGTGGAATCGTGATAACGGTAAATGCGTTTAATGTGGTTCAACCAAAAATCTGCATGATGATCACGACATACCTTTTTCCAAGGGTGGAAGTAGCATTATTGTGGAGAATGTAAGACTATTGTGTGCAAAACATAATCTCGAAAAATCAGATAAGATTATGAGTATCATTCCATATGTTTTGATTGGTGCTTCTGCTATTTCAAGAACCGGTTGAGTCTTTATTTGTGCCCCTTCCGATACGCCTCTTCTGAAATCTCCTGCTGCTCATCCCGCGAGTAGCCGGGACAGAGTGAAATATCATTTAACAGCATTTTGCTATGCTCAACATCCACTTGATCCGTCCGTAGCCTGTGCGGCAGTGTGAAGACTTTTTGCAGCAATATTTTCCCCGCATCAATATCTTTTGCATTGTCATTTTCTAATCCTCGCGTAATCAGCGCAATGCCGTATTCTTTCACAATCTCTATGCGGGTAGGATCCAGTTCATACGCTTTTTTGCAATACTGCACCGCTTTCCCCAGATCTCCGCTGATTCCGAATGTCCATGTGAACAGAAAGAACGAAGGACAGAGTCTATAATAAACACCGAGTGCAATGTTGGCAGAAGCTTCCAGGTTTTCTCCATTCGGCGTTACATAATCCGATCTCCGGCTGACGGCAATCAGCCAATCTTCTTCAATTTGCTTCGCGGAGAAAAGTGAAGAAAGAATCCCTTTTGTGGTAGACATGCGTGCGTTCGCCAGTCCACGCATAAAATAGCATTCCCCTTTGTCCGGTGCCGCCTTCATTCCTTCTTCAGCGATACTGACCATCTTTGTATAAATATCAAGCTTCCATTGTTTTTCGTCGGATTTCTTCACATCCAATTTTTCGGCGATCTCATAATAGTCCAAACAGATCATTGCGCGGACGAGGTGATCATTCGGTTTATACTTCAACGCCTCTTCACAATTCTTAATAGAAGATTCGAACTCAAACTTCCCCAGATCCTCATTTGCTTTGCCGAAATAGAACATATATTGATCATCGGCATTTGGTGCATCCTTCGGTTTTGCCGTTTGTGCTTGGATAAAACCAATGGAAATTAATACCGTGCAGAGAAAAAATAGTGACCTCATGAATTTCCTTGATTAGTGATGGTTTTTTAGTTGTTGAATATGGAGAATTGGAATGTTTTATGCAATTGCAAGTCTGTCCAAAATTTATTGTCCATAAAATTAAAAAACACTGACTCTCTTCCTTTCTTGACGGAATTTCAAAGAATGCCTCCACAAATTGACCATTTCATGGCGGCACAAGAAAAAAAGTCCGCAAAAGGCTGACGAAATTCCCGCCTACAAACTTAGATCGGTATCGTCGGGCAGGTAACGCGATGAATCCCGTTCGCTCAATTCTCAAAATTTTTGCTACCACCCGCTTCAATACGTTTGCACGGATAACTCAAGGAGGGTTTATATTATGTACTTTACTCACGTTACGCAAAACAAGAAAAACGGTCATGGTGAGCAAGGCGCAGGCTAAGATAGTTACGTCATCCTTCTGCCGAAAGCATCCCTATCGGGAGACGCATCCTTTCCCACAGGGATTCCTTCGGAACAAACAGCAAAGGATTTGCTCAGGACGACCGCTGTTTCTGCACCGCGTCGAACCATTTTTACCTGATTTTATTCTCTAGCAACCTTAATTTTGGACAGTGATGATGCAATTACATCATAAATACACAGAAGGAATTGATATTCACGGATTTCATCATCCCTCGCCTTTAAGGAGAAGGGACAACTTGTCCGCTGAGCTTTTGCTGAAGTCACCACTTCGTTATTGACGAGGGTGGGGTCAGACTCGTAGAGACGTGTTTCTTCTCTTCTATTTAATCTCTATTTTCTTCAAGAATTTTCTTCTTTCACATAAGGCAACGTTATGAAAAAAGCGCTCCTATTGTTAGTCATCCCTGTCATTATCCACACCCAAACGAATCTCATCCAATATGTAAAGCCGCTCACCGGCACGCAGCGAATGGGACACACCTTTCCCGGAGCTACAGTTCCTTTTGGTGCAGTGCAACTCAGTCCGGATACGGATACGCTCAGTTACGAGAAAAACGGAAAATACCAAAAAGAGGTGTACCAATATTGCGCGGGATATCAATATGAAGATTCGACGATCGTCGGTTTCAGTCATACACACTTCAGCGGCACTGGACACTCCGATCTGGGTGATTTTCTCATCATACCGACGACCGGACATTTACAGTTAAATCCCGGTACGGCGAATAATCCGGAAAATGGATACCGCTCCCGCTATTCACATGCGAACGAAATAGCAGAACCAGCGTATTACAAAGTAAAACTGGACGATCACAACATCATCGCCGAATTGACCGCTTCAACTCGCGTCGGTTTTCATCGCTATACATTCCCGGCTATTGATACAGCACATATCATCCTTGATCTGATGCACGGCATCTATAATTATGACGGCAAGGTCGTCTGGACATTTGTCCGAGTGGAGAATGATACGCTAGTCACCGGTTTTCGACAAACCAACGGCTGGGGTCGCACACGGACCGTTTATTTTGCAATGGCATTTAATAAACCGTTCATGTCCTACGGACATGCAAAATATGATACATCGGTGTATCGAGGTTTCTGGAGGAAATTCGATGAGCGGAAAAATTTTCCGGAGATGGCGGGAAAGAATATCCGTGCGTATTTCAATTTTCCTGTTACTCAGAACGAACAGATCAACATCAAATTCGCACTCTCCCCGGTTAGTACAGCAGGTGCAATGAAAAATCTCACTGATGAAATTCCTGATTGGAATTTTGATCGGGTGAAAAAGGAAAGCCAGCAATTATGGAACAATGAACTGGAAAAAATAAGTATAGAAATGCTGTCTAAAAAAGACTTGGAAACGTTTTATACATCCCTCTATCATACGTTCCTCGGACCGACGGTATATATGGATGTGGATGGACAGTATAAAGGAATTGATCAGAATATCCATCAGGCAGACGGATTTACAAACTATACGACCTTCTCATTGTGGGACACCTATCGCGCGTTGCATCCTCTTTTCAATCTATTGCAGCCGAAACGAAATGGCGATATGATACGCTCAATGCTCGCGCATTACGATCAGAGTGTCCACAACATGCTGCCAGTTTGGAGTCACTACGCAAACGAAAACTGGTGCATGATCGGCTACCACAGCGTCTCAGTAATTGCCGATGCTGTCGTAAAAGGAAATATGCCATTTGATGCAATAAAAGCGCTCAAGGCCAGCGTATCGACTGCGAACCAGCGGTATTACGATGGTCTCGGGTATTACCTCGACAAGGGTTTTGTGCCGGATGACATGAATTCGTCTTCCGTTTCCAAAACTCTGGAATATGCGTATGATGACTGGGCGATCGCTCAGATGGCGCTGAAACTGGAGGATGCGAACATATATGAGGAATTCATGAAACGATCGGAGAATTTTATAAATGTCTTCGATCCGTCGATCGGATTCATGCGTCCGAAATTGAATAACGGAACGTTCCGGAAGAATTTTAGCACGTTAGAGACCGATGGACAAGGATTTATTGAAGGTAATTCGTGGAATTATTCATTGTATGTTCCTCACAACGTTCCCGGATTAATTCAATTGATCGGCGGAAAAAAACGATTCTCACAATATCTCGATTCGCTCTTTACTATGCATCTGTCAGAGGAATATTTTGCCCACAACGAAGATATTACTCGGGAAGGAATTATCGGCAACTATGTGCACGGCAACGAACCATCGCATCATGTACCGTATTTTTACAATTGGATCGGTGAATCGTGGAAAACGCAGGAAAAAATACGGATGATTCTAAACGCAAAATACTCCAACACACCGGACGGACTGAGCGGCAATGATGACTGTGGACAAATGTCCGCGTGGTACATTTTCAGTTCGTTGGGTTTTTATCCTGTTGCACCCGGATCGGAACAATATTCCATCGGAAGTCCATTAGTAAAGTCCGCAAAGATCACTTTAGAAAATGGAAAAACGATCAGTCTCAACGTGAAGAACCAGTCCGCAAAAAATGTCTATGTGCAGAAGATATTATTGAACGGGAAAGAGTGGAAAGAAAAGTATTTCATCCATTCAGATTTGATGAACGGGGCTTCTATTATATTTGAAATGGGGGCAAAGCCGAAGAAGTAGTTTTCCGACAGTTCAAAAATAAAACCATGACATTCACCTTCAAGGTAATAGTCATGGTAATCCGCTGGAATGACATTGGTGTTATTTTTTGAGCAATTCTTCTGCAACGTCGTATGGTGTGCGTGTGCGGTACATGATTTGAGAAATCAATCGTTCAAGATGCTGCTTTCGATCAGAGTTCCAAAATGTAACAATAAATTTATCACTGACGATTTCTTCAATGCGTGCTTTCATCTGTGCACTTCGGCGTTTCTCGAACTCACCGGTTTTCGTAAGATATTCCTGATGCCGTGTTACTTCAGCAACAATCGTATCGATCCCAATCCCTTCGCTGGCAGTTGATTTCACCACATCGGCCATCCATGAATGTTCATCATGCGGACGGAAACCAAGAATCATCTTAATGGACATCACCGCCTGATCAGCTCCCGGACGATCGGATTTGTTCATCACAAAAAAATCGGCAATCTCCATCAGTCCCGCTTTCATCGCCTGGATGCCGTCCCCTGATTCGGGAACGAGTACTACTACGGTCGTGTCTGCTGCTCCGGCAATATCCAGTTCGGATTGACCGACACCGACAGTTTCGAACAGAACAATATTAAATCCCGCTGCATCAAGAATATCAGCCGCTTCACGAGTTTTTTTGCTTAGTCCGCCGAGCGATCCACGCGAAGCCATCGACCGGATGAACACTCCTTCGTCCATCTCCACTTCGTTCATCCGTACCCGGTCACCCAACAGTGCACCACCGGTAAACGGACTCGTAGGATCGACCGCGATAATTCCTACCTTCAATCCTATTGAACGGTAATGCTTCGCGAGTTTATTTGTCATCGTACTCTTACCGGCTCCGGGAGGTCCGGTAATACCGATACGATACGCTTTCCCGGTGTGTCTGTACACATCCGATAGGAACAATTCAGCTCCCGGCGTATCATTCTCAACAAACGTAATCGCCCGGGCTACACTTCGCCGGTCGCCTGATAAAATTTTTTGTATATCAATGGTATTTGTCATAAGAATTGGATCGCCAGATCTGTGATGAATTCCGGACCTGGCGTAAACACATAATTATTTGTTTCTAAAAAACTCCACCGTCCGTTTCAATCCTTCTTCTAGTGATACGGTCGGTTTCCATCCAAGCATTTCAGTGATCTTTGTTGAGGAGATTACGCTTCGCATCTGTTCGCCTACTTTTGCCGGCACATGTCGTTCTTCACAGTTCGATCCGGTCAACTTTTTGATATGGTGGAATAATTGATTCACATTAGTTTCTATACCGGTACCGATGTTAAAAATATTTGAACCTTGATAGTTCAATCCAAGCAGATTCGCCTGAACCACATCGCCAACGAACACATAGTCACGTGTTTGTTTTCCGTCACCATTGATGATCGGCTGTTCGCCTTTCAACATTTTTTGAGAAAAGATTGCTACGACTCCTGCTTCTCCGTGCGGATTTTGCCGCGGTCCATAAATATTTGCATACCGCAGAATAACATGATCAATTCCATAAATCTCTTTATAAAAAAAAAGATATTTTTCCGTTAACAGTTTCGTAATACCGTACGGCGAAAGCGGCCGGTTGGGATGTTGTTCGTCCGCCGGGAAATAATCCTGCTCTCCGTAAATTGCTCCGCCGGTGGATGAAAAAAGAACTTTTTTTAACCCATAGTTTCGTCCAAATTCCATGAGATTCAGAAAACCAAGAGCGTTTACCGAAGCATCGAACTTCGGATCGGAAACGGAACGCCGTACATCCATTTGCGCCGCGTGGTGACACATCACTTCGATCTTTTCGTCGCGAAAGATATTCTCCACTGCCGGATCCTGGATATCCATTGTATACACTTTTGCTTTGGAATTAACATTCTTCTGCTTTCCGCTGGAAAAGTTATCCACGATAATAACATGATGACCTGCTGCAATGAATGCGTCTGAAACATTTGATGCGATAAATCCGGCACCGCCGGTGACAAGTATATTCATATATCCTTTCTATTTAGTGAGCATAAAAGTCAATATTAGAATCATCTGAAAAATCCCATCTCGATGTCAGAATGACAAAGGACATCTTATTGTTCAGATGTTTCTATTACGTTGTCCTACAGTGACAAACCCTTTTTCCCGATATCAGTACGATAATACATGCCGTCAAATTTGATGCTCTTCACGGCCGCATATGCGCACGCAATCGTCGATTGTAATCCATCGCCAAGCGCTGTTACTCCCAATACTCTTCCTCCGGCAGTGACAAT
>JALNZH010000160.1 GCA_023229405.1 Bacteroidota bacterium | reverse complement strand
CCTTCAGGATATTCTGGATGAATTTAAGAACAATCAATTACGTGTAAAACTGGATGCGAGAGACAATATCGCAAAATCGTTTTCCTGTAAAGCGGCTATCAAAGCCGGTGATAAATTAACCGATGTTGAGATGCGATCATTGATCGATCAATTGTTCGCCACATCAATGCCGTATGTCTGTCCACACGGCAGACCTGTATTAATTAAACTTTCGTTGGTCGAGCTCGATCGTCGATTCTTCAGAACATAACTGTATGAAAATTATTACCGTTCATTGCATTGCAAAAGATGATCGCCGCGAAGAACTTGTTGCGTTATGCCGAAGTATGATTTTTCCGTCACGAGCTGAATCAGGATGCCATTACTATTCGTTTTACAAAGATCTTGGGCAAGAAAATGCATATTTCTTCTATGAAGAATGGAAAGACCAGGAATCGATCGACAAGCATAATTCTTCACAACACTTTCTGGAGTTTCAGCCAAAGTTTAAAGCATTGATCGCCGGCGAACCGGTAATGACAGTTCATTCAGTAAAATAATGTGAATTCTTCCGATCACAATTCGGAGAGTTCCATCAAACGATCAAACATATCGGAAGGACACTATGGCTACATTCAATGATCCCCAAATGATCAAACAAGAAACAGAGCGGCATAGGGCAAAAGCTTCTGCTTCGAAAGTTCGTGAAGTAAAATTCACGACGGTCAGCGGGGAATCCGTAGAACTGTTGTATACGCCGGAGGACATAAAAGAGATTAATTATCTTTCCGATATAGGGTATCCAGGCGAATTTCCGTATACACGGGGAATTCATCATACCGGCTACCGCGGCAAATTGTGGACCATGCGCCAATTTGCAGGATTTGGAACACCAGAGGATACGAATCAACGGTTCAAATATTTATTGGAACACGGACAGACGGGTTTGTCCACGGCCTTTGATCTTCCAACACTTATGGGAAGAGATGCCGATGATCCGTTGTCGGAAGGGGAAGTGGGAATTTGCGGCGTAGCAGTCAGTTCGCTGGTGGATATGGAAATCCTGTTCAACGGGATTCCTTTAGATCAAGTAACGACATCCATGACAATTAACGCTCCCGCAGCCATGATTTTGGCATTTTATATCGCAGTAGCGGAGAAACAAGGATTGGCACCGAATGTTCTTCGCGGTACGATTCAAAACGATATTTTGAAAGAATACATCGCGCAGAAAGAATGGATCTATCCGCCAAAACCATCCATGCGGATCATTACAGATATGTTTCAATATTGCGCGAAAGAACTTCCGCAATTCAATCCTATCTCTGTGTCTGGCTATCATATACGGGAAGCTGGTTCAACCTCTGCACAGGAGCTTGCATTCACACTTGCGGATGGTTTTGCATACATTGAAGCCGGCATTGCAGCGGGAATGGATGTGGATGAGTTTGCCCCACGTATCTCGTATTTTTTCAATTCACATCTTGATTTCTTTGAAGAGATTGCAAAATTCAGAGCTGCGCGCAGGATCTATGCTAAAAGAATGAAATATAAGTATGGCGCGAAAAATCCTAAGTCGTGGACGTTGCGATTTCATACGCAAACAGCTGGATGTACTTTAACAGCTCAACAACCCGAGAATAACATCGTCCGAACAGCAATTCAAGCATTAGCAGGAGTTTTGGGCGGAACTCAGTCTTTGCATACGAATTCCATGGACGAAACTCTGGCGCTGCCGTCGGATAAAGCGGTGAAAATCGCTTTACGTACACAACAGATCATTGCGGAAGAAACCGGTGTGGCGAATGTTGTCGATCCGCTCGGAGGTAGTTATTTTGTGGAATCGCTGACATCAAAAATGGAGCTGGAAGCAGAACAATATTTTGAAAAGATCGAAATGCTGGGAGGAGTTATCCCGGCTATAGAACAAGGATTCTTCCAACGAGAAATTGCCGAAGCTGCATACCGGTATCAGCGGGAATTGGATAAGAAGGAAAAGATTATCGTTGGTGTAAATCAATATGTGGAAGAGGGTGAAATTATTGATATACCAATCTTAGCTGTTTCTCCGGACGTTGAAATCCTTCAGAAAAAGCGATTAGCGGAACTCCGTTTAAGCAGAAATCAATCTTCTGTCGACCAGGCAATTAAGGCGTTAAAACAATCTGCGGTGGACGGAACGAATATGATGCCGCATTTGATCCACGCAACCCGCAACTACGTTACACTTGGTGAGATGTGCAATGCGTTGGTGGAACATTTTGGGATTTATAACGAGATTGCAGTCTTTTAATTAGTATCATTTCACAGAATTTCGAGTTAGATATAATTATGCCGGCTATTTTCCGACTTTTACGACCGCTGCAATGGCTGAAGAATGGATTTGTATTTACTCCATTAATCTTCTCGAAACATCTTTTTGAAAAAGAATATTATGTAGATGCATTCTTGTCATTTATTGTTTTTTGTTTTGCATCGAGTCTCGTTTATATCATCAATGATATTGTTGATAGAGAAGGCGATAAACTCCATCCAAATAAGAAACAACGGCCTATTGCATCAGGTGAAATCTCCATTCCATTTGCAGCCGGGATATCTTCTTTTCTTGCCTTAATCGTCTTTGTCTTTGCATCATTTTTGCCAGTCTATTTTCAATACGCCGTTCTTATATATATCATCCTTCAGTTAGCATATTCATTCTCACTAAAACATGTCGTTATTCTGGATTTGTTTATTATTGCTATGGGATTTATGCTTCGGGTTTTTGGTGGTGCGTTTGCCATTCAGGTGGAAATATCTCATTGGATTGTTATTACAACGTTGTTTTTATCCCTCTTTTTGGCTGCATCCAAACGTAGATCAGAACTTGTGATGATTAAAAAACAACACATCGAAACCAAACGACGCGTTTTGCAGGAATATACCGTTCCTTTTCTCGATACGCTGTTAATCATCACCACCACAGGTATGGCGATAGCCTATTCATTATACACAATGGCGGAACGGACGATCGAAGTGTTTAATTCTGAATACCTAATCTTTACAACCGTCTTCGTTGTCTTTGGAATTTTCCGCTATTTATTTCTTGTGATCGTGAAAGAAGAAGGGGAGAATCCTACCGCCATACTAACTACAGATATGCCTACAGCAATCAATGTTTTACTCTGGCTCATCACGTGTGTCTCGATTATTTACTTTAGTTAGTAGCAGTTGATGTGTTATATATAAGGAGATAGCAATTCTAATATGAAATTCCCTTCTCTGTGGCTTACTGAATACGAACGATCCGGATTTGTCCGGTCACCACGGTATAAAGAATCGATCACATACTTCAAACAGTTCGAATCAAAAACTCGTTATGCTAAAATGATTCGTATAGGTGTATCGCCACAGGGACGACCGATTGAATGTCTCATAGTGGCAAAAGGGAAAGAATTTACCTCCGCAAAAGCTATCAATAGTGGTAAAGCAGTGGTGTTGATTCAAAATGGAATTCATGCCGGTGAGATTGAAGGAAAAGACGCTTGCATGCTCCTCCTTCGGGACATTCTTATTACCAAAGAGAAGTTTCACCTGCTCAAAAATCTCATCCTGATCGTCATTCCCATCCTGAATGTTGATGGCCATGAACGAATCAGCGAATATAATCGGCCAAACCAAAATGGCCCAATTGAGATGGGTTGGAGAACAAACAGCCATAATCTTAATCTGAATCGGGATTATATGAAAGCAGATTCATCGGAAATTCGCTCGTTCCTCCGATTATTTAATGATTGGCTGCCAGATTTTTTTATCGATAACCACACCACCAACGGCGCGGATTACCAATACCATATTACCTACGCATTAGAAAAAAGCGTAAACATGGATGCACACTTAAGCAATTGGGGAAAAGAAATATTTCTCCCACCGTTAATTACAGCAGTGGAATCCGACGGTTTCCTTACTGCACCATATATCCAATTTAAAAACAGCACTATTGAGAGCGGAATTATTGATAGCCATGCAATTCCACGACTTTCAACAGGATATACTGCCGTGCAAAATCGGCTCGGTTTGTTGGTCGAAACCCATTCGTTAAAACCTTACGAAAATCGTGTTCGTTCGACGTTTTCTATGAATGTTGCTGCTTTGGAAATTCTAAACGAACAGTTTCGGTCACTGAAATCAGTCAATAAAAAAGCTGATAAAATTTCCAAAACGATTGGCTCTGTACCAATTAGAATCGAATTAAAGGATAGGGCTAACTCTTTTAATTTCAAAGGATTCAAATCATTATATGAACAAAGTCCTATCACTGGTACCAATGTCGTCCGCTATTCAACTGAACCAATAACACAAAAGATTCCAATATATGATCTACTTGAAATTACCAGGTCAATTGAAGTACCAAGGGGGTATCTGATACCGAAAGAATTTGGAACTATTGTCGAAATTCTTTCTTTGCATGGTATAATCGTCGAACAATTAAATCAGAAGAAAAAAATTACTGTTGAGGAATATTCTTTCCAGGACATTCATTTTCTACAAAAACCATACGAAGGGAGAATGTGTGCAAACGTCCGCTGTTCTTCAGAGCAAAAAAAGATAACATTCCCGATCGGAACCTTTCTTGTAAAAACCAATCAGCGTACGAACAGGGTTATCGTTAATCTATTGGAGCCGGAAGCGCCAGATTCATTTGTGAGTTGGGGATTTTTTCATTCGTTCTTTGAACGAAAGGAATATGCCGAAGCGTATGTCATGGAACCGATTGCCCGGACAATGCTCGAGAACAACGAACAACTTCGGTCTGAATTTATGACAATGTTGAACGATGAACATTTTAGAAATGATCCCGAAGCGCGTCTTGATTTTTTTTACCAGCGTTCACCATATTTCGATTCCAAAGAAAAAATATATCCGATCTATCGGATGATTTAACAGTACGGGAGACTATATGCCAAAGACCATCCTCTGTATTTCCAGTTACGAAAAGGGACAGGAGTTTCTCCGTCAGGCGAAGCGTGAAGGGTGGAAAGTACTGTTGTTGACATCGAAGAGTTTGGAACATGGCGATTGGCCGAAAGACCATCTGGATAATATCTATTTCATTCCCGATACCAATAAAGAATGGCATATGCCGGATGTCATCAGTGGCGTAAGTTATCTTGCTCGTACAGAACAAATTGATCGTATCGTAGCGCTGGATGATTTTGACGTGGAAAAAGCAGCAACGCTTCGTGAACATCTTCGAATTGGCGGAATGGGAGAATCGACCGCTCGATATTTTCGTGATAAACTTGCTATGCGGATGAAAGCGCGGGATGCTGGTATCACTGTGCCAGACTTTATCGGAATTTTGAATTACGACCGCATCCGGGAATTTCTTTCGACAGTCCAACCGCCGTTCGTATTGAAACCAAGATTATCGGCCGGAGCGATTGGCATTATAAAAATTGGATCTGCAGAAGAACTTTGGAAAAAAATCGACGAACTGGGTGATCAGCAATCATTTTATCTTTTGGAAAAATTTATTCCTGGAGACATCTACCATGTTGACAGCATTCTGGTGAAAAACCAAATTCTCTTTTCCATTGTGAGCAAATATGGTTTGCCGCCAATGGAAGTTTCTCACGAAGGAAGGGTGTTTATGACCCGTACGATTCGGCGAGGGAGTGAAGATGAAATATCGTTGCAGAGACTTAACCGGATGGTGTTACCGTCGCTCGGATTGCTACAAGGAGTTTCTCATACTGAATATATTAAAGCTAAATCCGATGGAAAAATTTATTTTCTGGAAACATCCGCACGAGTCGGTGGCGCGCATATCGTTGAATTAATCGAAGGTGCCACAGGAATGAATCTCTGGTCTGAGTGGGCGAAACTTGAAACGGCAGAAGACGTGTCAGCGTATCGTCCTCATGTGCAGCGTGAGGAGTATGCAGGGTTAATGGTGTCGTTGGCAAAACAGCAATGGCCTGATCTTTCTACGTATAACGATCCAGAGATTTTCTGGAAGATCAACAAAGAATTCCATGCAGGGCTCGTTGTACGTTCAACGGATTGTGATCGTATAGAGTTGTTGTTGAACAGTTATACGGAACGATTCTATAGCGATTTTTTCACGTCGGCACCTCCTAAAGATAAACCATCCCATTAAGATCCCATAACGGATGGATTCCTGCTGACCGCAGTTTTTCATAAATACCTCTTCATTAACACGCGTACTTTTCGTATTTTCCAATTATGAAAGTGACTAATTGGGGAAATTATCCCGTCATTGAAGCAACAATGCATTCGCCTTCGTCCGTTGAAGAAGTGCAACGCATTATCGCTGCATCACCTGAAGTGATTGCGCGAGGAATGGGGCGCTGTTACGGCGATTCATCACTCAATTCAACGATCCTATCGACACTCCGTCTGAATCACATTCTTGCGTTCGATGATCGAAACGGAAGCATTACCTGTGAATCAGGTGTCCGGTTCTCCGAACTTCTTGATGCATTCGTTCCGCGCGGATGGTTTTTGCCGGTAACTCCAGGAACAAAACACATTACTGTCGGAGGTGCGGTTGCATCGGATGTTCACGGTAAAAATCATCACGTTGCCGGATCGTTTTCTCATCACCTGCTGTCCATTGTAATTCTGCTGGGAAACGGTTCTATTGTAAAATGTTCTCCCCAAGATTATAGCGATCTTTTTTGGGCAACCTGCGGTGGAATGGGATTGACAGGAATCATTCTTGAAGCAACGTTTCGAATGAAGCCAATTGAAACGGTTTATATTCGACAACGTGTCCTCAAAACAAAAAACATTGATGAAGCATTCAATGCGTTTGAAGCGAATAAACATTGGACGTATTCCGTTGCATGGATCGATTGCCTCGCCAAGGGAGATTCGTTAGGACGTTCTGCACTTATTTTAGGCGAACATGCTACAAAAGCAGAAGTTGAATACCGGTATCGGGATCCGTTGAAAAGCGATCCGCCGCTATCCATACCGGTACCGTTTTTTTTCCCGTCAGGAGTGCTGAACCGGTATACGATCAAGGCATTCAACGAAATCTGGAATGCTCACTACATTTCGCGAGATTCGTTCGTTGATTATGAGCCCTTCTTTTATCCGCTTGATTTTGTTGCAGACTGGAACAGGATCTATGGCAAACGCGGATTCACTCAATATCAGTTCGTTTTGCCAAAATCCGTCCCGCTGGACGGATTCAAGAAAATCCTGCGGACCATTGCCGAGAGCGGCGACGGATCGTTCTTGGCTGTGCTGAAATTATTCGGGAAACAGGAAGGGATGCTTTCATTTCCCCAGGAAGGGTATACGTTAGCACTTGATTTTTCCATTACTCCGGAATCGATGCGATTGTTCGAACGGTTGGATGCAATGGTTATAGAATTCGGCGGCCGCCTCTACCTTTCAAAAGATGTGCGAATGAATAAAGAGGCATTCCAGAAGGGATATTCCAACGCTGCAGCGTTTACTTCCGTAAAGAAAAAAGTTGATCCTTCAAATAAATTCCAATCGTTGCAGTCAAAGAGGATCGGTATCTCATCAATATAATTATCGGAAAGAACGATATTTAGAATGGAAATAGTATGAACTATGTGTTACTCATCGGCGCTGGCTCAGATATTGCGCGGCCTCTTGCTTTCTTGTATGCAAAAGCCGGATACGGTATTTATCTCGCTAGTAGAAACTATGACCGTCTTGTTCGTGATGCAAGTGATATCACAATTCGATATGGCGTGGATGCAAAAGCATTTGTGTTTGATGTGACAGAAACCTCTAAGCACAAGCAATTCTACGAATCATTACCGAACCGGCCGCATGGAGTAGTTTGTTTGGCGGGAATTCTTGGTGATCAGAAAAAAGCCGAGCGGGAATTTTCAGAAGTTGAAAACGTTATTGCCGCAAATTATTCCGGGCTTGTTTCGATAATTCACATTATCGCTGCAGATCTTGAGCAGAGACAAGAGGGATTTATTGTCGGTGTCAGTTCCGTTGCAGGGGAGAAGGGACGAAAAAGTAATTACATCTATGCCAGCGCCAAAGCAGGATTCACAACATTCCTTTCGGGTTTGCGCAATCGTCTGTTTACGTCCCATGTGCAGGTTCTTACCGTCCATCCGGGATTTATCCGGACAAAAATGATCGATGGGAGAGAAACTCCGGGAATTATTACCTCCTCTCCTGAAGAAGTTGCAAGAGACATCTTTACCGGACAACAATCCGGAAAAGACTTCATTTATTCAAAATGGTTCTGGAGATTTATTATGCTGGCGTTTAAAATGATACCTGAGCCGGTCATAAAAAAAATGGACATGAAATGACGATCAGGAACAGGGCCGAACTTGCATTGTTTTCAACAACGTTCATTTGGGGAAGCACTTTTGTCGTTGTGAAAGCCGGATCCAACGACATATCGCCTTCGTTGTTT
>JALNZH010000159.1 GCA_023229405.1 Bacteroidota bacterium | reverse complement strand
GAGCGGACTGACAACAGCAAAAACACACATTGAGCATTTGATCAATTCCCGCCGTGATTCGATCAATATCCCGACAGACTTCAATCTGAACGGCGAAGTTGATCCGTTGCTTCCGAACATTGTTGTCACCCGTTCGAAATCAATTCATCAGGCTGCCGGTGGAGACACCGTAACAACAAACAGCTTGTCTTCAATTATGCCGGGCGATTCCGTGACGATTTTTGTGGTTGTCGAAAATACCGGTGATGGTCAGGCGAACAATGTGGTCATCACCGATGATATTGCCAATAACGGCAACATGACGAACGTATCAAACTCCGCATACATCTGGGATCTTATTACCGGTACGGAAGGTTCGAATTCGGACCATGTTACCATCCCGAACCATCCTGCATCGGCAGGAACGCTCTATGGTACAATTAAAAAAGGAGCAGGCGGATATGTAACAACCGTTGCAACATTAACGGCAGGCGGCAAGCGTCAGGTTAAATATACATTAAAGGTTAACTAGTTCTTTTGGAACTATCCGGAGTGATCCGGGTAGTTCCGCAAACATCGTGAAACTCCGTCACTTAACATATTGCCTCTTCACATTGATCGTCGTCGCACAGGCGTCGTTCGCGCAGCGTTTAAAAATTACGTCACCGGCGCAGAATGACATCAGCATGATGACGCGTCAGGCAGTGATCGTCAACGGTAAACCGGGTCTGCCGGTGGTGTTGTTTGTCAACGGTGTTGCCGTCGATTCTGGTGCAATTCGTCCAGACGGAATTTACGATTTCTTGAATATCCCAGTGGAGCAGGGACCGGTGAAATTTACAGTTGTGTCGTACGATCTGTTTGAAGAAAAAGTGAGCATTGAGGTGCATATCGCCGGTGAACCAAATAGTATTGAAATTAAATCGGAACAACAGGAATTTGTGGCGGACGGACGATCGTCGGCAAAATTTGATGCGATTGTGAAAGATAAATTCGGCGTCGCAATTCCTGGAATGTACTTTATCACGCTGAAAAGTGATACTGCCGACCTAAACGCTGTCGATATCGATCCCAATCAAGATGGAATCCAGGTAAAAATTGAAAACGGTACCGTCACCTTTACCGTTACTGCTCCGCAAGCATCCGTTGTTTCTACCATTTCTGCCAGTTGGGGAAATGTCCGCACAGAACGGCAGATCGATTATGCGACACCGATTGTGCCATTGATGATCGTCGGTTCTGCCGATGCACAGGGAACGTCACTTTCCACTACTGGAAATCTGAGCGGCTTACGAAACAGAGAGAAGATCGATAACGGATTCCATTCCAATGGACGTCTGGCATTCTATGGCAGGGGAACAGTGATGGATAAATATCTCTTGACCGCATCGTACGACAACGAACGCCGTCAACGCGATCGATTATTCCGCGATCTCGATCCGGATGTGCTGTATTCCATATACGGTGATAACAGTACCGTGGATTATACAGCGCAAACAAGCAATCCATTCTTCGTGAAAATGGAATTGAATCGATCGTATCTGTTGTTCGGCGACTTCAACACTTCGTTTGGTCAGAACGAATTAGCACGCTATGACAGAACCTTTACCGGCGTCAACGGACATTATGAAACGAAATTGGATAAGGTAGATGCATTCGCAACAGTAACAGACCGTAAAGTTGTGCAGGATGAGATTCGTGGACAGGGCATTTCGGGATATTATTTCCTCGGATCGAGTAATGTTGTTCCAGGATCGGAAAAAATCCGGATCGAAACGCGAGATAAGCGTCATAACGAAGTTATCTTGAGCAGGGCAGACAAGTCTCGTTTCGGAGATTATGAGGTAGATTATGTGCAGGGAACAATTTTCTTTAAACAGCCGGTGTTGAGTATCGATCAGTCAGGCAATCCGGTTACTATCGTTGTTTCATACGAATCACAATCCGGATTCCCAACGAATTATGTTACCGGTCTGCAAGGTGAACGCGAAGTATTGAAGGGATTAACCGTTGGCGTGACAGCGGTGACGGAAGAACGGATGCCGACAAATTATACGCTGCTTGGGTTCAATTCACGGTATGCCTACCAGAATGCGTTACAGGCTGGTGTTGAAATTGCTAACGGATCGGATGTTGCAAGTAGCGGTGCAGCGTGGAAATTGGAATTGGCTGGAACACCGATGGAACGATTGCAGGTAAAATCGTATTTCCGTAAGGTGGAATCCGGATTCGTCAACCAGACAGTTGGTGCAGGCGGTGCGTCAGAAATCGGATCCATGAAATACGGTGTGGGCGGTTCGTATGACGGATTTTTTGATATAAAATTGGTAACAGATTATTATCACCAGGAACAAACCGGCGGTAATGCTATAACGAATATTAACTCAATCACTGGCGGCATTGAACGGAAGATCACAAAGTTTGCAACGCTGGCATTAAGAGTGGAAAATCTGGAATACGAAAGTATCCGAACAGATACGGCACTAACAGACAATCGTAATTCGACCATGATGAATGCAAAAACAACCGTTCGTGCAACTGATCGAATTAACATTACCAGTGAATATGAACAGAGCTTCAGCAATTCCAAAAAAGAGGAAGTGAAACCGTCGAGCGGCGCAGTCGGAATTGAATATCGAGTGTTGGATAATGTATCACTCTCTGCTCAACAACGATTCTACATCGGCAGCGGAAGCACGACCGCTTTCGGAATTGGATCGGATCTTGGGTATGGAACGACATTGACGGGACGATATGAAATTGGCAGCGGAATCAACGGCCAACGGAATCAGGCCAGCATCGGTTTGAAGAATACTGCAAAGATTACGAAAGAAATAACAAGCAATATTACTTTTGAACGGACACGCGCACTTGATAGAAATGTTGCTGAAGCAAAAACAAATGACAACGATGCTCTTTCGGTAGGAGTGGAATATCTTCCGAATGCAACGTATAAAGCAACTATTAAAGGTGAGCTTGCCAAGAATCCACAATCCATTCGCAGAAATTTGACATTCGGTGGAAATATTGCTCTGGCAAACGATTTTACACTGATCAACAAGATGACCTATTTCGAAGAAGATCGCGTTGCACCGCAATCAACCGCCAGAACATTCTCCAACGGAATACTATCCGGCGATCAAGTCGGCGCTGCACTTGGCGGTGGATTGTTAAAGAAATTCGATAATGCACTCGGTATTGCATATCGTCCGGTAGAATTCGATTGGCTAAATGCTATCGGCAAGTTCGAAAAGAAGATTGAGTTTAACGGAGTAGTGGCTCCGCAAACATCGTCCGACATAAATATTCTTTCTTTGCATACATTCGTCGAACCGGTCGTCGGTCTGGAAATCGGAACAAAATATGCCATGAAATATGCTACGGATGAAGCGTATGGATTGAACGCATCGACCATGACAGATTTTTATTTAATAAGAGCAGAATACGATCTGCGTTGGAATAATTTCGATGTTGCATCAGAATATCGTATTTTGAACTCGCGCATCGTTGGTCAGGCGAATTCATCGTCCATTAAACACGGGTACAGTGCGGAGATTGGAAATGTAGTATTCGAGAATATCCGTCTGGCAATCGGCTACAATTTTATCGGCACTGAAGATCGAGATCTGGTAGGAAAAGATTATCAATCTGCCGGACCGTTCATTTCAGTACGAGCGAAATTCACAGAAAAAATATTAGAGTATTTTGCGAAATAATTGAACGCTATGAAAGCACGACATTCACATACGAGAACACGAGCAATGCGACAACGCGGTTACATCGTTTGTCTTTCGTTTATTCTTTTAATGATCGCAGCGCATACAGTACAAGCGCAGAGTCTTGCAAATTATGTCATTTCACAAACAGGCTCCATTACATTTAATACCATTTCGTCAAGCGGGAATCCTATACCGAGCTGGAGAAATTCAACGCAATGGATTGAGGATGATAATAGAAGTTATCCTATCCCGATAGGGTTTGATTTCTGGTATAATGGAACACGGTATACTGAAGTGAGTATAGGTATCAATGGATTTCTCGATTTTTCTTCTTCCACAGCAGACGGAACAATTGGCGTTGCGCAATCAGGTCAGGATTACGATTCGGATAATCCGAGCCATAACAGACTCTCGAATACTACCGGTTTCAAAGCATGGAATGCTCTTGCACCTGTATATGGCGATATGTCAACACAAGATCAACTCGATCCTCTTGGAGCCAGCTTTAAATATTTAACGAGCGGTGTCGCACCAAATCGTGTCTTTACGACTGAATGGATCAACCTGAGTGTATGGGATCAGATACAAACCGGAACAAGTTATAATTTTCAAGTGAAGCTGTACGAAACGAGTGGTATTATCGAATTCGTGTACGGAACAATGACGAATGGACTTGCCACACTGCAGTATAAATGCGGTATTAATGCTGCCGATCTTTCCGGCGGATTATCTGCTGCTGTGCTGCGTATACAACAGACGGCAAATTCGACGAACTTCTTACCGCAGTCAATCCCAACAACCGGATATACGACAACTTTGCCAACGTCGAATTCTAAATTAGCTTTTACTCCAACAATACCGACGGCACCGTCTGCTCTGTCGTTTACTTCAGTTACGACAAGTTCCATGACGGTAAATTGGACAGATAACGCCACTGGTGAATTTGGTTATGCACTCTATCGATCGAACGATGGAGTAAATTATTCATATATTCGGCAGCTTGTCGCAAATACCGATTCATCTTCTGAAACCGGCTTGGCAGCGGGCGTAACCTATTACTGGAAGGTGTTTGCACTTTCTGAGGGAGGATTAAGCGGGGCAGGGTCGGGAAGCCAGGTTACATTAGCTGGTTCAATTCCTGTTTCCTTTCAAAGTGGAAATTGGTCCAGTCCGTCTACCTGGGTGGGTAATGCAGTTCCAGCGCCAACGGATAATATTGTTATTTCCTCTGGTCATATTGTCAGCGTCGATCAAAATGTTACTGCCAATAAACTGACGATTAATGGAACACTGAGAATTGGGAACAGCACTACTGCCAGATCACTTACGATAGCCGACTCCGTTAAAATAAATTCCGGTGGTACGCTCGATGTAAACACTGCATTTACACAATCGGGTCATTCCATTATACTCTCTGGCGATATTTTGAATAATGGTACACTTGATCTTGGACCGAACGCGAATAGTCGATGCTCTATTACGTTTAATAAACTTGGGAACCAGACAATCGGCGGCAGCGGATCGTTAACCCGTTTTTATCTGATTACGCTAAATATGGGTTCCTCAAGTGATAATATCCTAGATGTTTTTTCGACAAATTTTACAACTCAAACTACTGGGTTCCTGACGCTGACGAACGGAACGTTCCGGTTTTCATCTCCAAATACTATTACTCCGTTCACTGCAAGCACGACAATTCCCACAACAGGACAATTGTGGCTGAATCACAGTTCGGCAGTGGTTACTACGACTGGTGGAAATATCACATTAAGTGGTCCGTTACGAATTACCAACGGTACGCTGAACATTGGATCTGTTGCTGATAATAATCTCATCTCTAACGGCGGTCAATTGTGGATTGAAAACGGAGCGGTGAATGTCGCAGGCCGGTTTGAAGAGATAAATTCCGTCACGATCTCCAGATTTAAAATGAACGGCGGGACGATGACTGTGAATACTGTAGGATCAACCAGTGCTGTGAATGCACCGTTTAATATCAGCGTGGCTGGAGCTACGTTTACAATGACCGGCGGCACGATTGTTATTCAAAGAGCGGGTACGGGCAATTTGGGGTATAAAAATATCGGCAGTTTAACGACGACAGTGACAGGCGGAACATTGCAAATGGGAAATGCCTCCACGCCGAATGCGACAACAATGACGGTGAATTCAACAATTCCCGTCTACAATTTTGATATTCGCAATGGTGTTGGAACCAATGCAGCCCAATTGCTGACGAATGCACTTACTGTGAAGAATAATGTAATTATAACGAGCGGGACATTTGATGCCAACGGATTAGAAATGACCGTCGGTGGAAATTGGTCCAATGCCGGAACGTTTACTTCCGGTGCAGGGAAAGTAACCTTCAATGGAACTACCGCACAATCAGTAACCAAAGCTTCGGTTGAAACCTTTAACAAATTGGCGATCAATACTACCAGCACTACAGTAACGATGAATGCAAGCATTACGGTGAATGATTCATTCCAATTAACATCCGGAACAGTCAGTATTGGCGCCAATACATTAACACTTGATGGAATTGTAACGAGTTCTGGAACCCTGCTTTCTGGGACAACAGGAACGGTTATATATAATAGAGGTGCTGCTGCACAAAATGTACTTGCAGCAGAATATGGAAATCTGACATTCAGTAATTTTACCAAGGTATTACCCGCATCGTTAATGACTATTGCCGGAACATTTACACCCGGAACTGCAGCAGGGCACACAGTGACAGGAAATACGATTGAACTTAATTCTGCCGGTCCACAAACGATTAGTTCGTTTCAGTATAACAATATAATCCTTAGTGGCAGCGGAGTAAAAACACTGGAAGCCGGCGCTGATACTGCTCTCGGTTCCTTATCGATTAATTCAGGAGTTACTCTGGCAGATAATGGGGTAACTCTGGTCGTGCTGGGGAACTTAAGTAATGATGGTGCACATACCGGCGCAGGAAAAATATCGTTGAGCGGTTCGACACAGCAGACAGTAAGTGGTGCGGGAACTATTACCAATCTCCAAATGAATAATGCCGCAGGTGCATTGATGAGCGGACCGAAGACGATCGAAGGAGTATTAACATTAACCAATGGAGTTATTGTTACAAATACTGATACAATGACGATTTCAGCAACCGGATCTGTTTCCAGAACGTCGGGACATATTTTTGGTTGGTTGAGAAAAAATATCTCTGCGGGATCTAATGTATCAGTAGCATTTGAATTAGGTGATACCACCAATTATACACCTGCGCAATTTGTCTTTTCTACCGTGTCAAATGCGGGAACAATGTCGGCCACCACTGTCAGTGCTGAACATCCGAATATTATCACATCCTATATCAATGTGGCTGATGATGTGAATCGATATTGGGATACCCGCCGTTCGAATTTTGAATTTACAGGAACATATTCGTTGACTTTAACCTTTGTTGCCGCAGACTGTGAAATATCCGGAAAAACAACATTCAAAATGAATGTATTTGATGGGTCTGCGTGGACTTCTGAAGTTTCCGGTACAAATACAACAACAACAAACCAGGCGACAGGTATTTTGGTGCTGGGGGCATATGCAGTTGGATTACAAGATGCTTCAGGAGCGTATAGAACGAAAGCAAGCGGTGAATGGAATAATTTTGCTGTCGTATGGGAAAAATTCAATGGTACAACCTGGATCGCTGCAACAACATCTCCAGTACTTGCCGATGGACAAATTACAATTCGAAATGGACATATTGTAACTGTTTCTACATCACACACAGGAGGTGCGTCTGGACTTGATCAAATATTAATCGAAACGGGTGGCAATTTAACTGTTACTACTGGCGGAACATTCCAAATTAGAAATGGAGCCGGTGTTGATTTAACTGTGTACGGAGATTTAGTATGGCAGGGAGGATTAATCACCGCAAATGGAACTCCGGTTCTTGAGTTCTTGAGTGGATCAAAATACAATCATAAGTTGAATGCTAATGCAATCGTCAGTGGAAGTGCATACACCGCAACATGGGACCCAAATTCTACAATTGAAGTAACAGGAGTGACAACCACTGCTCCCACAAAATTGAATCAGGCGATTGGAAATTTAACGTGGAATTGTGTTTCACAAACAGCGGCGGTGAGTTTTACCACAAATCTAACAAACGTTACTGGTTCGTTAACGGTACATGCCACTGGTACCGGGAAAGTAATTCTTACAACTACGAATACGACTTTGTCGGTTCAAAAAAATATTGTTATTACCGGCGGATCAGTATGCTTTAAGAGCGGTGCTACTAATAGTTTGAACGTGAACAATGTCGATACACTCTCCATATCCGGAGGATATGTTACTCTTGATTCGCTTTCCACGGCAACGACAGCAAGAATAAATGTTGCTGACTATTTTTCTATGACCAATGGAACTTTAAACTTCAATAGTGTTAATAATTTAGTCAACGGCGGTACAATTTATATTGCTGGAAATTATTCTGTAACAGGCGGATCATTACTAAATGTTGGAACAGGGACAGCGTCGGGAAGTATTGTCTTTAACGGAACCCAACGACAGACAATTACAAGTGGTGCGACTGTTACGGGAAATATTGATTATACAATAAATACAGGGGCATGGTTGGCACTTGGCACAAGTACGGTTACCGGCAGAAATTTTACGCTTTCTGCTTCAACAACATTCGAAATTGGTTCACCAAATGGTATTTCCTCTGCAGGAGCCACCGGG
>JALNZH010000158.1 GCA_023229405.1 Bacteroidota bacterium | reverse complement strand
CCGAAGGCATCCCTATCGGGAGACGCATCCTTTCCCGCAGGGATTCCTTCGGAACAAACAGCAAAGGATTTGCTCAGGATGACCGCTGTTTCTGCGCCGCGTCGAACCATTTTTACCTTTTTGCGTAGCATCAGTTATTTATACAAAATCGTTACGCCCGAGCGTCTCCCTTTTTTATTAAGAGGTATGATTGTTGGTTTTTGATCTTCCGTAAATACACTGCATACATGCGAAAGAGTTCAACATGAAAACAAATGTATTTTTCTTTACGATCATCCTCTTTACACTCTTTCTCGGCGCATGCGGTACCACCCAGCCGATGTCGACAGAACAATCGATTGATTTGATCCTGTCCGATTATGCATTGCCAAACGGTCCGGGTGCTTCGGTGTTGGTGATGGATCGTGACAGCGTTATCTTCAAAAAATCGTACGGACTGGCTTCGGTAAAAGAACAAATTCCTGTGACAACCTCCACCAATTTTCGGCTCGCCTCAGTCACCAAACAATTCACGGCGATGTCTGTTCTTTTACTGAAAGAACAAGGCAAACTTTCGTTGGATGATAAGATTCTGAAATTTTTTCCTGATTTTCCTCTTTATGGAAAAGATATTACCGTCCGTAATCTGCTCAATCACACTTCCGGACTGATCGACTATGAAGATTTTGTGCCTGATACACAGACCTATCAAGTACTTGATGCCGATTGTTTACGGTTGATGTTCAATGCTGAATCGCTCTACTTCCCTGCCGGAACACAGTACCGGTACAGCAACACCGGATATGCACTGCTGGCACTAATTGTTGAACAAATATCCGGTAACCATTATGCTGAATTTGTGAATGAGAACATTTTTGTAAAAGCGGGAATGACTACAACGGTCGCATTTGAACATGGAAGTTCTACTGTTGTCAATCGCGCTTATGGGTATTCCTTTATCGGCAGCATGTGGACTGAAACAGATCAAAGTAATACCAGTGCTGTGCTGGGGGATGGCGGCATCTATTCCAACGTTGAAGATATGTCCCGTTGGATCACTTCGCTTTGGCATTTTAACTTTATCCCTGAATTGCAGCAGCAGCAAGCATGGTCGGACGGCGTGTTGAATGACGGAACTCCGATTCCATACGGCATGGGCTGGCACACCGAAACATACCGTGGCATCAATCATCCGCATCATGCCGGCAGCACTCGAGGATTCCGCAATCACCTGCTCCTCTTCCCCCAACGAAAGATGATGATCATCATTTTAACCAATCGCAATCAGGGAACTCCGATCACTGAAGCAAAAAAGATTGCCGATCTCTTTTGGGAAAGCCGCTAGCCGAAATCGGAAAAACACCAATGCCGAAATACGTACTATAGTATGATGGACTCTGCGGATTCTGCAACACTGCCGTTCAGTTTATTATCCCGCATAATAAACGTGAAACAATGCACTTTGCTTCGCTTCACAGTGGTTACGCCCTCTCCGTCTTACAGCATCACAGACAATTCATGTCGATTAATTCACTCATCCTGGTCAAACAGAGTCAGTTCTTCCGGAGAATCAGTCCATATCCATTCCTCCGGAGCACTACTTGCGGTGTCGTATCTCGGCTGTGCTTGAAAGTTATTCCTTGCTGTATGAATACTCCCTCGACTCATTAGAGACGTGTCGTATGATCTTTTCGCGCAGTACCGACGCAAACTGTTTGGACGATATAATTCCTACCCTGATCCTTCCATGGAAATTTGGTTTCGATTTTTTGGAATTCGTCCGGACGATCCATGCCGAAAACAGTGTTAATCGCCATTTTTTTTCTCAATTTATTGTTGAAAGTTTTTCTTATCTTGGCGGGTAATGAAACCACAATTGCTGATACTGTTGCTCCTTGTCATGATTCATCCGGTGTTTCCGCAATCGACAATAGATGTCCCTACGGACACGCAACAAATCTTTAAAATATTGCAAATGCAAGTTGATGGATGGAACAACGGCAATATTGAAGCATTCATGCAGGGTTATGCACAAACCGATTCGCTCCGGTTCGCATCGGAAGGTTCGGTGTCGTACGGCTGGAAAAATATGCTCGATCGGTACCGCAAAAGTTACCCAACACGCACTACGATGGGCACGCTTATCTTTTCCGGCATAACGGTGGATTTCGTTTCAACGGAAGCGGCATTGGCCTTCGGCACGTGGAAATTGCACCGTGAAAAAGATGAACCGTGGGGATTATTCACTCTCATATTCAAAAAAATTAAAGGCGAGTGGCGCATCGTACACGATCACACATCATCGGGGAAATAACCGCAGCAATGGACGTCATCATCTATTCATTTTTTATCGTTACCGGCGTTGCCGGTTTGTGCTACTACACAATCAGACGGCGGTATGCACGACTTCTGGAAGAGGAACAGGAAAAATCGTTCGCGTTGCGAAACAGTGAACTGCTGTTGGCTTCCGAAAAACAACGGCTTGAATCGGCGCTGAAGGAAAAAGAAATGCTGATCACCGAAATTCGCACGCGCATTCTCGCTGAAGAGTCTAAAGCGGGATCGCTCAGCAGTGAAGTCCTTTCCAAAGACAAACAGATCCAGTCCCTCTCCGCACAATTGCAGCATGAATCGTCGCAGCGCAAAGTACTGGAACAGGAACTCAGCTCCATCGAACAACAACTATCTTCCTTCCGGTCCAAAGCCACTGTGGAGGAAAACAAAGCGTCAACCCTCAGCAGCGATGTATCGACAAAAGAACAACGCATTCATTCTCTCTCCGCCGAGTTGCAACAGCAGATACATGAACGAACACGGGCAGAGCGTACTCTTGCCGAAAAAGAGCATACTGCCGTAGAACTTGCCGCACAGATGAGAATTGAAGTAGAACAACGTGCCGTACTTGCCGCCGAACTACAGCAACAAACAAATAACCGGATGCGGGTGGAACAAGAACTTGCTGAACGGGAACACGCTGCAGAGACACTTGCCGCACAGATAAAAGCAGAAGGGGAACAACGCGCAGTGTTATCAACAGAATTGGCCGCAAAGGAACAGCAGTTTCAGTCAACGTTAACCCAACAGACTATGGAACTTCAACAACTCAACGATGCGTTGCAAAAAGAAATTGAATCTCGACGGTCGATTGAAACGAATTCACAGGAGACAATTCACGGACTGCAGCAACAGGTGGAACAACTTCAGAACGAATTACACTCCGTCCGCGGCGCGAACGATTCGCTCAGCACCGTTCGAGAGCATCTCACCGCAGAATTTTTGAAAACCGAAGAACAACTCCGGCAGCAGTTGGGCGAAACAGAATTGCTTTTCACCGTTGCACAGCAGGACATGGAAAAAATGTCCGCAGTATTGCAGGAACAAACATCTATCCGTCAGGCAACGGAACATGCGTTGCAGGAAAGCAAACAAAAATTATACGCGCTCATCGGCGATCTTGAACAAAAAGTGAAGGATCAATCGAATGCCATTGCGGTGCTGCAAACCGAACTGGCGCAAACAACATCAGATCTGGAATCGGCCGATCAGAGTATCCACAACGTGCTCCGGAATATTCCGATTCCCGTCTTCGTGGTCAACGAGAACGGACTTTGCGAATATTGCAATACCGCGCTGGAAGAACTCGTCGGGTACGGCATGACGGAACTGAGCGGAAAGCATTTTTCCCGGCTTTTCCCGGAAGATGAACGAGCATTCTACGAAGAACAGTGGACCCGCACGAATGACCGCGCCGAACAGTTTCAGGGAGAAACCCGTATTCTTGCAGCAACGAACGATCCCATCTCCGCAACGATAAATTTTGTTGATATCCGGCCGAATGGAGATACCGTAAAATACGTCGGATGTATTCTTGACCGGACGACAGAAAAAGATTCCAAAAAACACTTCGCGGCGGTAAAAGAACGGGAGCAGGAATTGCTGAATCTGAAATCCCGGTTTATCGGCATGGTGAGCAACCAACTAAGAACATCGCTAGTAACAATTGCTACGAATACGGAACTGCTGGAGCGCTTCATGGATACGTGGAGCAACGAACGGAGATATCATTCGTTCCTCCGCATTAATGAATCGATCCGGCAGATGATCGAACTGGTGCGTGATGTGACCTTTACTACACGCGCATCCGCCGAACAATATACGCTCACTATTGGCAGTGTCAATTTGGAAACAATCTTTCAGTCCGCGGCAAAAGAACTGACGGACGATCTGGAGTCACATCATCACTTTATTCTCTCTGAAAAAGGGGATATCGCTTCGACAGCATTGGACGAAACACTGATAAAGACAATTGTACAGCAATTACTGTCCAATGCATTCAAATATTCGCGGGATAATACTGAAGTTCATGCACACATCGAACAATCCGGCACATCGTGTATTATCAGTATCGCAGATCAGGGAATTGGCATACCGGCAGCGGAACAAAAACATCTTTTCTCTTCATTCTTCCGCGCATCAAACGTCAATAATATTTATGGAACTGGTCTCGGATTAACAATTGTGCAGCAATGCGTGCACTTGCACAGCGGTACGATTACAATTGAAAGCGAATTGAATAAAGGCACAACCGTTACCGTTACTCTGCCTCTACGCACTACGGAATAAGGAATTTTATCTTGAAAGAATTGGATGAACAACACTTCCCTCCCTTCGAAGGATTTCCGAAGCAGAGTATCGGCTTTCTGAAGAAACTCAAGAAAAACAATAATCGCGACTGGTTCAACGCACATAAAAACGATTACGAAGAGCAAATTAAATTTCCGATGCAGTGTTTTATTGCAGCAATGCAGCCGTTGTTTTCAGACTTCGCACCGCAATTCGACGTTCATCCGAAACGCTCTATGTTCAGAATCTATAGAGACACTCGGTTCAGCAAGGATAAAACGCCGTACAAAATCCACATGGCCGCTCATTTTGTGTTGCGAGGGAAACCAAAAGGATTCGAAGGTTCCGGTTATTATCTGCACATTGCACCCGGCGAAGTGTTCATCGGCGGCGGCATTTACTTGCCGGATAACGATCAACTGAAAAAAATCCGAAAGACAATTGCAGAACAACCGAAAATTTTTCTCGCCATAGTCAACAAACCATCATTCAAAAAAATGTTCCCCGCCATCAACGGCGCAAAACTTACCCGTCCGCCGAAAGGTTTCGAGCCGAGCCATCCGATGATCGAATGGCTGAAAATGAAACAATTCTTTACTGGTCTGGATTTAAAGGAAGATGTTTGTTACCGAAAAGGGTTTCCCGAAACCATTGCACGGTATTGCAAAGAGCTCGCCCCGCTCGTCGATTTTATGAACAAGGCGATGGGATTCTAAAAATATTACAGAAATATACGATTGCGGGATTTTCAAAAATTGAACAAGCGTTCAAGTAATCTTGATACCCCCTGTACTATTGATAATCTTGGAATGAAATATATTCTTTTTTATAAGCCCTTTGCAGTTCTTTCCCAGTTTTCTCCCGAACAGGACAAACAAACACTCAAAGATTATCTTTTTCTCCCAAAAGATATTTACCCCATCGGCAGGCTGGATTACGACAGCGAGGGACTACTGTTGTTGACTAATGATAATTCGGTAAAAAAGAAACTGACCGACCCGAAGTTCGAACACCCAAAAACATATTACACACAGGTGGAACGAATTCCTGATGCAACAGCGCTGGGTCAACTTCGCCGCGGCGTGATCATTGAAGGAGTGAAGACAAAACCAGCAGAGGTTGAATTACTGAAGAATGATCCCGGATTTCCTGAACGCTCCGTTCCTATCCGTTTTCGTAAAAATGTTCCCACCTCTTGGCTCTCCATCGTGCTGCGTGAAGGACGCAACCGGCAGGTGCGGAAAATGACTGCCGCCATCGGACATCCGACGCTCCGTTTGGTAAGAGTAAAAATCGGCACGATTGAAATCGGATCATTACACCCGGGCGAATGGAAAGAACTTTCTCTTTCGCAAATTCTTGCGTAACTGTTACAATTGTTTATTTGCTGACCGAATCGTTACATTCCCTTTACCATTTCCTTTTCTTCCCATCACACAGAATCGGTATTTTGTTACCGAAATCATTGACATCGATACATCTCATATTATTGTGGAAACTTTTTTCCGGCTCTTCCGTTTGTATTAACACCCACCGAGAAAAATCCAGCCACACCAATATCCATAGGAGGAGTTATGAAAAAGTTATCCGTGCTGTTCGTCGTTTTCTTCGGTGTTTCCTACCTGTTTGCTTCAACGCCGAAAATCGATACCAACGAGTCCGTTAATTGGACAAAAGCCGAACAAAATTACAAAGCCAATCTCAAATCAGACAATAACGGTGTAATTACCAGCGCTGCAAATTACATTCGAAAATACAAATTGTCCGGTGCAGTAGAAGAGCTAAAACCACTATTAAAGAAGAATAATGCAGACAATGTGAAAATGTCTGGTGCATTAGCATTGTTAACCATAGGTGGAGCCGAAGGTCGAACTGCAGTGGAAACTGCTCTGGAGACTGAAGAGAATGAATTGGTCGTAGAATTTTATCGCTCCATATTGCACACAACTCTTGCTACGCAATTGGAGTAGCCATTTGATGTATCGAAAAAGCTGAAAAAGTACTGCTCTATGGAGCTACATCGCCGTGCAATAATTGAACCTCGTTATTTTTTTTCCATAGTTTTGACGATGGTTGTCGCTCCGGCAGTGAGGCGGTATTCAATCGTACCGGTAGGAAGGGACCGCAGATCGAGCGCAACAATATGCAAGCCGGCATTTTTCGTTTCGTTCACTGGAATTATTTCTTCTCCGGACAACAGATGCTTCCATGACAGCGCCACATGCATTCGTTGAGGAATATCGAACATGATAAATGCGTAACCATTGGAAGGATTGGGAAGAGTGTTTGTTACAGCGATATTCGATCCGGGCTTTTCATACCTCGCAAGAATCTTTTGGATTTCAGAAATAGTTTTTACCGGAGCGCCGCTTTCGTTGCCCGCTCTGTCTATCGACATCACTGTGTAAAAATATTCCCGACCGGAAAACATATCATCACGAAATGACCGAGTTGTTCCGGAAAGAATTGCAGCAATATTTTCCGCACGGCGCGTATCGATTTTTTTAATAGCAGAACGGTACACGACATAACGGTACGGCTGTTCTTTATCCGCGGCAGTGTCGGGTTCTTTCCATGAGATTATGGCTGTTCCGTGTTCATTCGCAACTGCGATTTCCTTCGGAGCGTTTGGCGGGATAGAATCTTTCCACGACATCGGAGGAAACAATGCGAGCGCCGGATAGAGAGCCCCGAATCGTTCCAAGATCGCCGCAACATTTTCATAACGAAAAAATGCTTGTCCCTGCGCCGCTTCCTCCCGTGTCATCCGTAGTTGTTCCCGCACCTCATCCTGAATCGCATCGCGGTACGCACCGATGCCGATATAGACATGGCGCTGTGCACTTTCGTTTACCCAATCGTTGCTTAGAGAATAAAAATCGGGATCATTCGGATTCTTTTGCTCACCGATTGTCCAATACAATTGTGGCGCGATATAATCATGAATTCCTTCACGTAGCCACCGCCGCGAATCCTGAAACACTCCGGAATATCCGTTGAACGATGACTGTGCACCGTTGATGGACTGGTAGATGCCAAGCGGTGCAGATCCAACTTTTATCCATGGCTTTTCACTTTGAACAAAACTGTACACATTCCGCACAAATGTGGTAATATTATTTCTCCTCCATTCCGGTCGTTCAACTCCGTCTCCCCATTTCGTAAACGATCCCCAATCGTCGAACTTGTCAGACGGATACCGGAGGTAATCAAAATGAATTCCGTCGACGTCATACGTCCGTACAAGCTCTTTTACCAGTTCTTCCGTGTACATCCGCGCATCAGGAATTCCCAGATCGATCCACCATTCGTTTTCAAATGGTTTCACCCACTCGCGATGCATGCGGGTTACATGCAATGGATTCGTCGGAAGATTATCGTTTCCCCACACCTTTGCTACATTGAACCAGGCATGCAGTTCCAGGCCTCGTTTATGCGCTTCGGTAAGAGCGAACGCCAGCGGATCGTATCCCGGATCTTTGCCGATCACGCCGGTCAGCTGCGATGCCCATGGTTCCACTGCGGAGCGGTAGAAGACATTGCCGCGCGGACGCACCTGAAAAAAGATGGTGTTAAAATTGTGTTCGGCGAGAATGTCGAAAATAGCAATCAAGGAACGCTGCTGTTCAGCTGCATCGGTCGATTTCGGCCAGTCGCCACCTGCGGAAGAGATCCAGACTGCACGTACTTCGTGTTTCGGGGATTGAGAAATACCAACTGAAGAAAAAAAAATAAATTGAAATGACAGGATAACCAGAAATTTACACAACCAATACGGATTGGTCATCCAGAGCAAGGCCGGTATTTCCTGATTGCCCCGCCGAATGATGCCCTGCGCAAAAATCACACGAGAAATATTCACGTTTCCGAAAATCAACTGCGCTCCTGTATTGAAACAATGACCGTTCACTGCGCGGCCGCTTCAAAAATTTGAATAAACAACTCTT
>JALNZH010000157.1 GCA_023229405.1 Bacteroidota bacterium | reverse complement strand
GTTACCGAGCGTAAATGAAACGAAGATGGTTGACCAAGTTTTTCCACCTATCAATCTGTACGGCACGTATGCGGTAAATGATAAATTAGTGTTGGGGTTAGGAGTAAACAATCCATTTGGTCTTGGTACAGAATGGCCGGAAACGTGGGTCGGCAATCAGTTATCTGTTAAAGTTGACCTTCAATCATTTTTTATCACCCCCACAATGGCATATCAAATTTCTGATCAGCTTTCCGTCGGCGGCGGCGTGAATATCGTCACCGGCGCAGTGACCTTAAGCCGGTATTATATTCCCGGCGTGAAAGTAGCGCTGGACCTTTCTGCAATAGGATATGGATTTAACATCGGCGCTCTATATAAATTCACACCAGAACTTTCTCTTGGAGCTTCCTATCGCAGTTCTGTAAAACTTGATGCAACCGGCACAGCTAAATTTACACCTGATATTCCTGGTCAAACTCCTTCAGGCGACGCCGCGGCGGCGCTTGAATTACCTTCGACCGCTTTTGTCGGTTTGGCATACAAAGTTATGGAAAATCTGGAGTTCGAAGCGGATTATCAATATGTTGGTTGGTCTTCCTATAAAGAATTGTTGATTGAATTCAAAAAAGATGCTTCAAAAAACAGCCGCAATCCGAAAGACTATGAAAATACATATATTCTTCGCTTCGGTGGAGAATACACGATGAATGAATTCCAATTACGTGCCGGTTACTTATTTGATAACTCACCCGTAACCACAAAGCACGTTGATCCGATGCTTCCCGATGCAAACCGGAACGGCTTTAACTTCGGTCTCGGGTATAAGATTAATGAACAGATGCATTTTGACGTTTCTTATCTCTACCTAAAATTTGATCAGATTAATGCTGTTGGTACCGATTTTGATAACAATGGCAATCCTGGTCAAACTTTCGGCGATTTCGACGGAACGTATAATGCCAGTGCAAACTTATTTGGTTTCAATTTTGGATATACATTCTAATTCACTTTTTATAATATTAAGGAGTACAGCAATGAAGATTTATCAAAAAGCGTTGATTGTTGCCTCAATTGCAATGCTGGTTGGCGGCTGCAAAGAGGATGATGCGCCGGTAGCCGCAACATCGAAAGCGGATGTGAAAAAATATGTCTCGATCGGTAACAGTTTAACGGCTGGATACCAATCTGGTGGTTTATATAAATCGGCACAGCAAAACGGTTATCCAAATTTGATCGCAAAACAATTGGTTAGTGCCTCCGCAACAATCGGAACATTTGAAATTCCATATTGGGACGATCCGGGTTCATACGGCACAGACGTTACCAAAGCTTCACGCTTAGTACTGCGAAGCTTAACCGGCCCGGATATTCGGACGGAAGGAGTCGCGCCAGGTGTTGCATCAAATTTTAACCTTCCGCGTGCATATGACAATCTGGGCATTCCCGGATCGGTGATTTATGATTTTCTTGATGAATCAGAATTTTTAGCAAAAAGTGCTTCTAGAAAAAATCCATTCTTCGCACATGTTCTCCGTCAAGCATCGTATGGCGCCAGCGTTAAGAAACAGGCAAAGGCATTAAATCCGGATCTGGTAACATTCTGGCTCGGTAACAATGATGTACTTGGCTTCGCTACAAGCGGAGGAACTGATACCAACAAATTCGACGGGAAAACTACACCGACTCCGGCTGCTATGTTCACCCCAATGTATAATGCCGCACTCGATTCTCTTCGTGCAGCATTGCCGAATGCTAAGCTTGTTGTAGCAAATATTCCGGACGTGAAAGCTGTGCCATATTTCACCACGGTTGGACCAAAAGTTGGAGCAAGCCTTGCAGCTAAAGGAGGCATAAGCCTGTATTATCAAAAGCATGGTGAAGCCGGTCCTGGAAGCGGATCTTCGAAGCTTTCCGGTGCAGCGGGCGATCCGTATATCACTCTTCCGGGTTCGACTATTGCAACGTTATTTCTCGGCGATACTACCGGTGCATATTATTCCTCAACTGGAGTTACTCCCGGTGCAGGTATCATCATCAATCAACCGTTCGGTGTGCATCCATACAATCCTTTCCCTGACAAGTATGTGTTGGATTCAGCCGAAACAGCAACCGCTACGGCATCGGTCCTGGCATTCAATACCACAATCGCCGCAGCGGCCACAAAAAATAATGCAGGCCTTGTTGATATCAACACATTCTTCAACGGCGTGAAGGCAAACGGAATTACGGTTGGAGGTACAAAATACACAGCAGACTTCATCACTGGTCAGCTCTTCAGTCTTGATGGCGTTCATCCCTCATCAAAAGGACAGGGAATTATTGCCAACGAATTTATTAAAGTGATGAATAAAAAATTCGGATTCACGATTGCCGAAGTGAACATTACAACGCTTCCCGGTATCGATGTAACCCCACTGGCAAAATATATCGGTGATAGCAAAACGATAGCAGGAAAATCACTCGACTCCTGGACCCCATTCCTGAACCTCTGGAAATAGTACTATCGTTCGTCGTTTACAGCGGATAAAAAAAACTCCCGAAGAAATTCGGGAGTTTTGTATTTTAAATTCAGTTAAAGCGCTGTCAGTGCTTTAACACAGGCGGATGTACATTGTCGTGATCGTCAATCGGTTCAAGATGAGTAACGATTCGGGTGCGCTGTTCCAAAGCATGCGCAAGAATCGCTTCAATTTCCGTGGACATCATGTGTGCATCGTCGAGCATTGTCCCCTGCGGGAACAGGAGATGAAATTCTATCCACACGGACATACCGCTGTCGCGGTACCGCAACTCGTGATAGGATAATTTCCGTTTGGTGGTCTCTGTCTGAAGCACTGCGTGTATTTTCTTTTCCAATTCTGGATTCGCTTCATCCATTAATCCACCAACAGATTGACGGACCAGTTTTCCCCCTTCCCACAGAATATTAATTGCCACGGCAATAGCTACCAAGGGATCAAACGGCAGCCAACCGGTAAATTGCGTCAATAATAATCCTGCTACAACGCCAAAACTCGTCCACGAATCGGTGAGCACATGCTTACCGTTGGCGATGAGAATTAATGAGTTGGATTTTCTGCCGCGCCAAACCAGGAAACCGCCGAGCGCTAGATTGATCATGGACGCGCCAAAAATAATGTATGTGCCGACATCCAGGTTTTGAAGAACGATACCGGTAACTAATTTAAGGATCGATTCATAGATGATGAAGAGCGCCGCAATGATGATTAAGCCCCCTTCAATCCCCGCGGAAAAGAAGCTGACTTTGTCGTGGCCATACGGATGGCTTTCGTCCGCAGGCTGATAGGTAAGCCACAGGCTGTATGCCGCAAACGCAACGGCGATGATATGAACAACCGATTCCGCCGCATCGGAGAGAATAGCGGCTGAACCGGTGATGAGATATGCGTACCACTTCCCAACCAGCATTAGCACACCAATGGCTAGAGATAAGCGGATAGCGAATATTTGTTGATGTTTGATTGAGCCCATGAATAATAGTACAAATAAATTGCTACGATAGAAACGGAATAATTTTGGTTTAAAATAAGAGCATCCCGGCGAATGTCCGGGACGCTCTGAAAAAAAATTTGGTGAGTGACTATTTCACCAATACTATTTTCTTGACCTGTACATTCTTCCCGCTTGAAAGCCGGACAAGGTACACACCGCTTGCCAATTGTGACGCATTGAATTCAGTATGATGATACTCCCCCGCTTCTGCAATCCCGTCGAATAATGTTGCGACTTCTTGACCGACCATATTGTAGACCTTGAGTACCGCTCTGTTGGTTGTCGGAAGTGAAAACTCAACAGCCGTTGTGGGATTAAACGGATTGGGATAGTTCTGTTTTAATTCAAACATTGAAATCGTTTGACCTACTTCACCAGCGCTTGTAAGAGTCGTTTTCCAGTATTTCAACAATGCACGCAATGCCTCGGGTTTGTTCTGTGGTTTCAGTGTACCAGATTGGTCAAGAGTATTAATGCCATGACATGATGCACATGTGCGAATTTCGCCCGGCTGAAATGTAATCCAGTACCGCTCTCGCACAATTCCTTTGCCAACAGAGTCGGTTAACTGCCACGTCATTGCTCGGTGTGCCGGAAGAAGCGATGCCATCGATCCGTCAAGTCCTAATTTTACGCTGCCGGCAGGGCCAGAACTGATTGGAAGATTTTTCACCGACGGATCATGCATCGGTTGGGCAAGCACTCTTCTGCCAGCACGCGGCGTCGTGTATCCTCCCGCTCCCCCCTGACCGCGTAAAAGATCCGCCTGATAGAGTTGTAAATACGATACATCATACACCGTGCCGGCTAAGGGAGTATTCTTCACCCCTCCGGGGATTTGTAGATTAAACGGTTGAGTCACATCATTGCGGTCGCGCGTGGTAACGTTGCGGCTAACGATGAGCGCAAGATTATTCTGTTTCATCCAATTCCGGAATTGCTTCTCATCAACTCCTTCTTCGGTAAAGACTTGTTTCTCGGGAGAGGCCAAGGGAGTTTCTTTTTTCAGCGGAGGAACAGGGCGGCTGCGTACTTCAATCGGATCAAGTTCCCACAATGTATCCGTCCGAGAAACGATGTAATTGTTACCATCATAATAGTTCAACGTGCGCACGATTCCACTGGTTACGCACATATCCGCAACACTATATTGTGCACCGCCGATCATTGTCTGCTTCATCGTCTTTAATCTAAAATTATACCGAATTTTTGGAACCTGGGATGAACCTTCGTTTTTATTTGCGAAATGATTATCCGTATGGCTGACGATCAATTGACCGTCGGACAACGGAAGAGGATTTCTATAATGTCCGCTGTGATTCGGATCCGGCGTTGTTCCATCTTCCGCAGAAAATGCTGTTGCTTTGTGCGTCATCTGATCAATGATCATTTCTTCAGGATTTATTCCTGGCATTCCTGTGAATTTGATGATCTGACCGGCGCTTTCACGGGAAAATTCCCGCGCATTGGCCGCATAATATGTTCCGGGATTGTTCGGATCTTCGGTAATATGGAATGGACCTGAATCCGAAGAAAGTGAATGAGTATTTTTTACCCATGGTTTGGGAATGATATACGAAAGGTTGTTATCCTCTTTAAATGAGCCTTCAGAATATGATCCGCCAAATTCGTGCCGACCAACATGATTGACAGTTTCTTCTTCTGTGCCATCTTGATTAATCTCCCAAGGAAAAAACTGATTGAATGTATGGAGTGACAATGTTGAATCATAATCAGGATTCAATTTACTTCGAGGCTCAGGAAATATTTCTGTGCGTTCATTCAGTGGAATTCCCGTTGAGTCTTCGCTGGAATAATTGAATGTTCCGTATTGCTGCCCTTGTCGGTCAAGATCCGCCTGTTGATCTCGTTGAAGGTGATCCCACCGCGTAAAAATTATCCTGCCGTAACTGTCAATGCTGGGATAAAATGAACCGCTCGGCGAATGTTCGATCAATCGCAGTTCGCCGGTGTTTCTATCCAAACTCCACAAGCCCGTTACGACTCGCGCATTTTCATATTCATCCAATTGCGGATAAACAAATTTTTTTTTGTTATGAGGCAGATCCGAAGTGAAAATAATTCTGTCGTCGCTTCCATATATTGGTGACACATTATTATAATTTGCAGGCTGGTTCGGAACTTTTGTGATAACAGCAGTTTCACCTTTACCGAAGCCTGATATTTCGTAGATTTGCCAATAATAGTCCGTTACATCCCATATTTTTTGGGGTGAACCAATCACCATGCTGAACAACGCTTTTGTACCGTTCCAATGTACTGAAGGTTGGCGAACAGCAATAGCATTTTTCCCTTGCATGACCGCCGTGTCTCCGAAACCTGCTTCGCGCGTCAGGTTACGCAATTCCCCGTTTGGATACCGGATCATCAAATCGCCGCCGCGGGGAGCATTTTCCGGCGATGGGATATGATTACTGAATGTCTGCGTTACCGATGCAAATCCGGCGGTCGGTGTTTGTGTAACAAATATGATTGGATTGGGCGTTTGTACGCTCTGTGCAGACATCATCGTTACGATGAAGCCAAAAAGGATTACATTCTTCATACAATTCCTTATTCAATGGGGAGGTGAGTACTATATGTACCGCTACAACATAGTGCACAACTGTTTCAGCATCAACTACACATCTGTTTAGTAGCTGCGCGTTGTGACATGGTGCACACAAAAAACAGTTCTTGTTCGACTTTCAGTGCCGAATCGTTCGGACTGTTATTGCAGCAACAGCATCTTTTTTATTTCAATAGTATTGCCGCTTCGCAATCGATAGAAATACGGTCCACTGCTTAGATGCGATGCATCGAATGTGGCGACATACCTTCCCGCATCTTTTGTTTCATTCACCAACAGTGCCACTTCCCTTCCAATGGCATCATACACCGTCAATGAAACATGGCCGGCAACAGACAATTGGAAATTGATGGTGGTTGAAGGATTAAAAGGATTCGGATAATTTTGTTGCAATTCCATCTCACCTGGAATCATTGAAGGCGACGCAACAGAAAGAGATTTCTTTTTTTTAATAATGATAAGCTCGGTAAGATTTTCAAGACCAACGGTTTGTATTGTGCCGCCGGCCCCTGAAGTGTCAGTCATTCCGATTTTGTGAAACATCCAACCCACCTTAGGATTATACTGGACAACCTGCAATAACGTTTCCTCTTTCTCTTCGTTCACAGTTTGTCCAAAATCTTTTGCGACGTACCGAACCGTAACATCACATGCACCGAACGTAACCGAATCTTTGACGATAAAACTCCAGAACCGTTTCAGAGCAAGTGTCGTATCCTCAGTTTTTTCGTGAAACTGTTCATACGAACTTACGGTAAGCGATCCTTTCGGCGTTAATTTGAAAAATTTTACTTTCACCTCGGCATACCCTCTTTCCGTACCGACCTCGAATGTTTTCACCGTATCGCTATTCGTCATTACCGGTTTTTCCAATAAACCGATTACAAAACCCTTGCCGGCAAAACCGGTGTTCGATACTGTGCCATTCACCTTCAATGTGTATTTACCGGTATTCACCCGTCCATCCGATAAATTCAGCGATCCCATCACCACAACTTTTTTGGTCAACGTGACCACTTTTGTCGGATATTGCGTAGTAAAACTTTGCACCGTATCCGGCACTTCAACACCGGCAGTAATATCACTATTGCCCAAATATGCAACGGAAATACTCTTCCCCCGGTATGCCGGCCGAGCTAAAAAAACCGATGCGTTATCGAAACGCGTTGAATTATAAGTCGCAACATTATTTGCGGTGTTATTCAACGTTCCTTTGCCGATATACACTAGGTTTGCCACCAACGTTACGCCCGGACTAATCGTTACTGTATCGGTTGCAAATTTTTTATTGATTTGAAAATACGAAACACCAATTGTGCCTGTCCCTTGCACAAAAGTATTTTTTATTGTCCCGCCATCCAGCATCATAATATATTCCATATATCGCGTACCGCTGATACTCCCTTTCACGGAATATTCGATTGTGCCATCGACGATCAGACTACCATAGACATCAATCCGCGCATACGCAGTGCCTGTTGAGAACGGTTCGGAGGGAAGAATTTTACCCAACGCTTCAACAACAATATTACCATTGGATGTTACTCTGCGGTTATCTCCGATAAGACCGTCAAATTGTACTACCGCATTGCCTTTCACCGTTAACATTGCAACGGTGGAATTGGTATCAAGTGTCACTATATGTCCTGAAGAAATGAATACCGTATCACTGGCAATAGGAAGAATTCCTCCCTCCCACGTTGCGGCTGCGCTCCATTTTCCACTTCCACCGGTACTGACTATTTTTCCATACATCAATGGAATGCACACCATGAGCATAACCGATATCCGAAACAAATTTTTCATACTTCCTCCTTTGCAGAATTTTTTCTGCCGTTGATTGGGTGATGAATTAGTGTGAATCCCCCAAAAAATCTCATGCCGTCGTATGAACTTCTTTTTCCGCTCTCTTCATGACGTCGGTAATAGAAACATACATTGCCACCCACGCCGATCGGACCTCTTCGGTAAAATCAGCGCCAAGTTCACGTTCCAATGTCCAGAGAAATGCGCTTGCAATAATATCGTAATGCGCATTGGTGATACCGCACGAGTGGAGTTTGCGTCTTAATATCCCAAATACCGGCCCGTTCTCGTCGAGTGTATCCAACCTGTCCACGATAACACGAAGCGTGTGCATGAACTGTTGTCCCTGCACATTCACATCGTTTTTAAACAGCGGGCGAACATACGGTGCGATCGCAAATAGTCGAGCATAAAAAAGTGCAGCCGTGGTATCTGTCGTCGGAAGCATTTTTGCAAAACTCGAACGAACGAGTGCAATATGACGTTGTGTCATCGTTTCCTCTTTGTATTGTTCAATCACTCACGTTACGCAAAACAAGAAAAATGGTCATGGTGAGCAAGGCGCAGGCTAAGATAGTTACGTCATCCTTCTGCCGAAGGCATCCCTATCGGGAGACGCATCCTTTCCCGCAGGGATTCCTTCGGAACAAACAGCAAAGGATTTGCCCAGGATGACCGCTGTTTCTGC
>JALNZH010000156.1 GCA_023229405.1 Bacteroidota bacterium | reverse complement strand
GAATGAAAATCCTTTTTCAATGGCAGTTGCGGCGATGCTGATAAGCGTTTCTGTAAATTTTCGTTGTTCGCCTGTCACAGGACGTTTTGGATGTTCGGCAACTCCGAAATATCCTATCACACTTCCTTGCGATACAATCGGAAACATGAGATTCACTCCCAGTTCCTTCACCGTCGCAGGGAACGAAGTATCGACACGCTGAATTCGATTCGTCACTTTCGGCAGTTCAAAAGACTGTTTCAGAATTGGTTTTGCGATTCCCTTCCCGTTGACTACCGCGAACGAGCGTTTCTTTGTACGAAGCAGGACGACGGCTTTGGTGACAAGCAGTTTTCCCATCAACGTCAATAATACAGTGTCGAGAATAATGGAAAGATCGAGAGAAGAGTTTACCACCTGGCTGAATTCAAAAAGAGCGATCAGTTCGGAGTCGGAGCGAGATGTGTGGGGTAGTCGTGTCACAGGTTCAATGGAGCGTTTTAATCATCCGCAGCACATTTTTATCGCTATGGAGATCGAATTCTACTTTGTCCATAATACGTTTCATCAAATAGACTCCGAGACCTCCGCGGCGGTAGTGCTGGAAATAATCTTTCATATCCGGCGTTTGGATCGCTTTGGGATCGAATTGTTTTCCTTTGTCGGAAATGATGATCTCAAAATCGTTGCCGTTCCGCACGATCTCAACATCAATATGTTTATCCGGAGAATAATTGTAACCGTGTTTAATAATATTGGTGCATGCTTCATCCACAGCAATGGTGATCTTGTTAATATCATCTTCGCCGAATCCATGCGTACGCGCTAATGCGGAGACGAATTCGCGCACGTCATTCAGCCGTTCCGTTTGGCTCGGGATACTCAGCGTTGATCGATATGTGTGTTGTGCTGACATTGCTGTGGTGAATCGTCTCTTATTTTGCCGTTTCGAATTTTCCCGCCGCTTCTTCTTCAAGTTTTACAATATCATACAGCATTGGAAATCCCAATAGGTCGAAGATATTAAATACTTTTGGTGACATGTCAGACATTTTAATGTCACCGTTGTTTGCCCGTACATCTTCAATAAACGCCATAAATACTCCCAATCCGGCGCTGGAAATGTATGAAAGCTCCTTACAATTGACGATGAGACGGTATTTTTTCTCGTTCAGCATCTTCTGAAACGAATCCTCCAGCACAGGAGTCGTATGGGCATCCAGATACCCCTTCAACTCAAGCACATGGATATTATTGTCTCGTGGTCGAATAGTGACTTTGAATTCGCTCATACCTACTCCTAAAAGGATAAACGGTTTTTACTCAACTTTGTTCCATGGTATTAGAAACGTATCACGATCAGTTCCATTTCACGACAAAAATCGTCAGGTCGTCATGATACCCTTGCGCATCGGTGTATTGCCAAACGGTCTGGATGATCGCTTCTTTTATCTCTTCTGCAGTACGGTGCTTGTTCGCATCGACCACATCCAGCAGCCGTTCATATCCAAACTCATCGCCGTCCGAAGACCGCGATTCCGTGACACCGTCCGTATAAAATACACAGACATCGCCACTTTTCATCATTATTTTTTTCTCTTCAATCGTTTCATCAAATATTTTCCCTGTCCTCATCCCCAGTCCCAATCCTTGAGGCCGGATATATTCTTTCGCTGTCGACGAAATATACAGCATGGGACAATGCCCTGCACGCGCTACAATCAGTTCTCCGGTAACGATATCGATAGTGGAATAGATCAGACTGATAAACGACCGTTTGTCGATACTCGTTACAAGCGCTTCGTTCGCTTTAATCATGAATGCACTCGGTGACGGGAATATTTTTGCCAGCGACTGGAAGATCCCCTTCACTTCCGCCATGTAGAATGCCGCGCCGACTCCTTTTCCAGAAACATCGCCGATCACAATTCCTACCAGCCGATCATTGATTCTCACGATGTCATAATAATCCCCTCCCACCTCAAGCGCCGGCGAAGAGATCGCTTTCATATCGACTGTATCAAAGACCGGCAATTCCTGGGGCAACAAGCGTTTCTGCATTTCCTGCGCCAACATCAGTTCACGCTGCAGCCGTTCTTTTTCGAAAGAACGTTCGATCAGTCTGGCGTTCTCGATCGCGATTGCCACCTGATCCGCAAAACCGGAGAGAATATCGACATCATCCTGATCGAAACCGTATTCGATCTCTTTCGTTGCATACAAAATACCGATCACATTCTGGTGCGACAACAACGGTACGATCAGCAGCGAACTGGTCTTCTTTAATTTCGGAAGATGTTTCGTCCGTTTGTCCGAGCTCATATCGTCGATCATTAAAACTTTTTTTGTCTGGCAGACAATCATGCGGACAGATTTATCGCCACCGGACAACAATACGTTAATCTCCTGTTCATCGATATTCCTGTGTGACATTAATCCACTTTTATGAAACGAACCTTCCGTCGGAATAATCTCCAGCCACACACTCGTCGCCTGAACAACTTCCGTTGTCATCTTAGTCGCGGTTTCCGCCAGATCTTTCAGATCGAACACCTGATTGATCAATCTGCTCAGATTATGTAATGAACTGATCTCCGTCTGTTTCCGGTCAAACGCTTCAGCTGTCGGCAGATGAAACAGTGTGCTGCTGAATGACATACCGAAATAGACCGCTCCAAAGATTGAAGTGAGTTGAACGAACGTAAAGAGTGCTGGACTATAATAGTGGATTCCTTTCTCAGCCCAACCTGCATCCTGTGAAAAGACAATCAAGATTACCAAAAAACCGAAGAACGAAAGCAACGAATAGAGCAGTGAATATATCTTTTCTTTCCGCGGAAGGTACGCGATCCAGGCAAGACGAAACGAGTTCGTCACGATCATTAGCACCGCAATACCGGTAAAAATACCGCTGACAACCGAATCTTCGAGTGGTTTGGAAAACAATTGTGAAAGCGAAGCAGTGATGAGGCTTGCGATGAGAACAATAAAATTCCGGCGTGTCGCCTTTTTTCTTTTATATAATACCAGGTCTTTGATATAGAGAAGTGTTACGATGGAATAAATGCCGGCAACAATGCTGAAAATAGAGGAGAATAAAATTGTTTGATAGTCACGCGGAAACAGCGTTAGGTCTCTGGTTTCAAACCCTTTCCACGGTAAAAAACTAATAAAGAGATAGATTGTTAAAAAAATACCGGCAAACACTGCAACGGAACCAATCCCCTGAACGATACCACGTTGCTTTTCCCTTTTAACGATCTGGAGGTAAAGATAGATTGCCCCAAACGAGAAGATATTACACAACGTCCGAAGATGCTGGAGAAACGAAGTATCCAGATCGATATTCTTCGTAGCAGCGTTGAGGATAAAGACGGCAACGGAAAGTATGAAAGCTCCGGCAAGGAGCAGAATTTTTTTGAGGCGCATTGAGCAATGTTAAGTGAACAGCTGTCCAAATATTTCGGATTTTAAGGCGAAAAGTTGCAGGACGTGAACAAAGTAGAAAATTATCGATTGAATAACAATGCGTGCCGGATGCAAAAGGGTAAATTTTCGTTGATTTTAGAGCGGTTTTGCATTATATTTTTGTCCTTGAGACTTAGACGAAGGATTTGTTCGTTCCGTACGTTGTAATATACAATGGCACAAAACAGTGGGCCGTATAAGTGTTCGTTCATGTCTCGTGAGCTTTATATAATTACACAACACCTGTATTTTGCGGAGGTTTATTTGTGAAAAAAAATCGCGGTAAGTTGCTTGTTATCGTTGCGACGTTTGGTTTAGCGCTCTACTTTCTCTTTCCAACATATCAATCATACATGTTCGAAAAAGAAATTTCCACTCTCACCGGTGATGATAGCACCAAGTACGTTGCAGACAATGAAGTATCCATGCGTGATGCTAAAGGAAAAAGGATCAAACTCGGATTGGATCTTCAAGGCGGTATGCGCGTCGTCATGGAAGTGAACGTACTGAAAATGTTGGAGCAAATTGCCAAAAATAAGGACGATCAGTTTGCACTGGTCATGTCCGATGTCGCCAAAGAAGCACAAACAAGCGATGAAAGCATCATTTCTATTTTCCAGCGTGCGTTTGACGCAAAACAAATCCGGTTGAGTCGTTACTACGGCAGTCTCCGGGAAGATAATGACAGAATTTTGAGCCGCTTGCAGGATGAAACCGATAAAGCTGTTGACCGTGCTATGGAGATCATCCGGAATCGCGTCGATCAATACGGCGTGTCTGAACCAGCCATTCAAAAACAGGGGGGCCGCAGAATTATTGTGGAATTGCCGGGCGTTTCCAAAGAAGCTGAAGTTCGTCAACTATTACAGGGAACCGCTCTGCTAGAATTTAAATTGATGAAAGACCCGGATATCATTTATAAAACGATGGAAGCCGTGGATAAATATCTTGCTGGAAAAGGATATAACGATTCAACTGGCAGCAGCGATACAACAACAAAAGCTGCATCGCAAACAAACACACTTTCGGCGTTGACCAGCAAGTCCGATACCGGCGCCAGCGCAATTGACGATGCACAAAAAACACCAGAACAGCTCAAAAAAGAACATCCGTTCCTTTTCCTCGCTCGCCCGAACCAACAAGGCACCGGAGAAGCGTACGTTTCTGAAAATGATAAGGACAAAGTTCTTCAGATTCTTGCTCGCCCGGATGTACAGAAACTTCTCCCTTCCGATTTGGCATTCTTCTTCTCATCAAAGCATCTCTTTATCAGTGAAGGGGTGAAATATTTCGGATTATTTGGACTGAAAAAAACGCCCGAACTGACCGGAAGTGTGATTGTGGATGCACAGGCAACGATAGATCCAAGTTTCAATCAACCGATTGTCACGATGGAAATGAACAACGAAGGTTCTCGCGAATGGGCACGGATTACCGGTGCAAATGTGAACAAACGCATGGCGATTGTTCTGGATGACGCGGTCTTCTCCGCTCCAAAAATCAACGGAAAGATCACCGGCGGCCGTTCGCAAATTGAAGGAATGGAAAATATTGATGAAGCCCGCCTGCTCGAAATCATTTTAAAAGCCGGTGCACTTCCTGCTCCTGTTGAGATCATGGAACAGCGTTCTGTCGGACCGTCGTTGGGAGAAGATTCCATTTCGGCAGGCACGAATTCCGTTCTGATGGCATTAGGATTAATCTTAGCATTTATGATCCTTTACTATCGCACAGGCGGCTTTGTAGCGAATATCGCCTTATTCATCAACACGTTGTTTATCTTCTCAATTCTCGCTGCATTCGGCGGAACGCTGACGTTACCGGGTATTGCCGGTATCGTGTTAACGATCGGCATGGCGGTGGATGCTAATGTTCTTATTTTCGAACGTATCCGTGAAGAATTTGCAACTCACAAAACGCTGCGGGCTTCGATCGATGCCGGTTATGACAAGGCATTCAGTGCTATCTTCGACTCGAACATCACAACGCTGTTCTCCGGAATTGTGCTGTTTCAATTCGGAACAGGACCAATTCAGGGATTTGCATTAACACTCATGATGGGTGTTACCGCCAACCTGTTTACTGCAATTGTAATTACACGCGTTGTCTTCGACATTATGGTCGATCGCGGAACCACTGAAATCAATTTTGGATAAGATTTAGGAGCTAAGGTCTAATGAAAATTTTAGAAAAAACACACATCGATTTTATGGGCACCAGAAAAATCTGGTATTCCATTTCTGCTGCAGTCATTATTATCGGCATTATCGGGGCATTCGTCCGGGGCGTTTCCTTCGGGATCGATTTCCTTGGAGGAACCGAATTACTCGTCCGTTTTGATAATCCACCGGCTATTTCAGAAATTCGCGACGCTGTTCAAAAGGCGGGGTTCACCAGCAGTGAAATTAAAGTGTTCGGGTCACCAAACGATATCTTAATCCGTACTGCTGAACAAACCAAGGGCACAGCGACTCTCGATGCCATTCGGCAGCAATTGACTTCGCAATTCCCGAGTAATCCCTATACGATTCTGAAAGAAGACAAGATCGGACCGAAGATCGGTGCAGAGTTGAGAACCAATGCCATTTATGCGATATTCTCGGCAATGTTGATTATTATGATTTATGTCGGTTTCCGGTTCCAGTTTATTTATGGAGTCGCCGGAGTTGTGGCTTTATTCCATGACGTTATTGCGACGTTCGGCGTAATCGTTCTCTTAAATGGTCTTTCCCCTTATTTGAATCTGGAGATCGATCAAAATATTATGGCGGCGTTTCTAACATTAGTCGGATTTTCCATCAACGATACCGTAGTGATCTTTGACCGTGTCCGTGAAAACCTAAAAATTCACAAAGCGGAAGATCTGTCAACCATCATCAACCGTTCGGTAAATGAAACGTTGAGCCGTTCCATCATCACCAACGGCACAGTGTTTATGGTACTGATTGTTTTGGTGATCTTCGGCGGTGAAGTGAATCGAGGATTTGCATTCACATTCTTCATCGGCACAATTCTCGGAACGTATTCCACGATTTATGTCGCTAGTGCCCTCGTGTTGGATTTCACCAAACGACAGGCGATTAAGTAATTACCAACTGAGCGAGCACACTATGAAATTCTCGACGAAAGAATTGAACGATGTCACCGTCATTAAGATGGAAGGCAGTATGCTTGGCGGCCCGGAAGCATCGGAATTGAACAATGCCCTTCACAAGCTTCTCGATGCGAAGAAAAAACAGATTGTCGTCGATCTCGATGGCGTTTCGTTGATGAACAGTTCCGGACTTGGAATGCTTATCGGCGCTGTTACCACAATGCGTAACGCCGGCGGAAATTTGAAGATCGCAAGCGCCTCAGAAAAAGTTGCTCAGGTATTTAAGATCACGAAAGTGAGTCATGTGATAGAAATGCATGACACCGTCAAAGGTGCGGTGGAGAGTTTCAAATAGTCTGCAGTATATCGATTCAAACATACGATACAATACTAAGGGCGACCAAATGGTCGCCCTTCTTTTTTGTAAATATTTGATGTAATCGCAATAGTAACGCACTATCTTTTAAAAAAGTGTCACGGAATCAATACGATCACCGACCATAATCCGGTCTACGACCTTATTGTCGCGTGTATATCCGAAAATAGTGTATCGGAAATCAAGATGCGGTGTGGGACTATGAGTAATAAACCATTGCGAACCTTCCGTATCCTTTCCGGCACTTGCCATTCCCACCGCACCAGTTCGATACACTGCAGTCGGATGTGCCTCAGTGCGAATCGAATATTCCGATCCCCCACTCCCGTTCCCCAGCGGATCTCCTCCCTGAATAACAAAATTGCCTACCACACGATGAAATGGTAATCCATCGTAGAATTTCTTTTGCGTGAGCAGAATAAAATTCAACACTGTGAACGGTGCTGCTTCTTTGTCAAAAACGATTTTGATCTTCCCTTTTGAAGTTGTAACATCGGCGCCGCTGTAGCGATCCAGCAACGGGAGATCTGTTAACTTGTAAAACGGCGTATCATTTTCCGAATCAGGAACTGTATTCACAGGTGCTGCTTCCCCTGTGATGAATGCGAATGCTTTCTCGGCCGCAGATCGGATTACTTTGTCCTGCTCTGCTAATCCCTGCTCCACCGATGGTAATGCAGAAGAATCCCCCAATGCAGAAAATACATGTAGCAATTCCACCATCGGCTCAAGATCTGCGGGAGATTTCATTCCATTATATGCCGTTATGAGTGCGGAGCGGAATATGGATCTGATCTCTCGAGAAATGGAGGTATCCTGAAATGCAATTGCCGCAGCATACGATACTCCGGCATCATTTTTTGTGAGAAGTATTGCGGCCGATTTCAAAAAATCTTTTTTCACGTCGTCACTGGAATTCTGCGCAATAGTGTGATACGCCTCCAGTCCGGCGATACTGACAAGTGAACTTGTTGACTGTTTTATCGCTTCCTTAATTGTCGGAATTGCGTCTTCCGACCGCGTGTCACCATACGCTCTAATACGTTGTGCAGAACTATACACCGTTGTAGATCTCCAATCGCCGATAATTGGAAGTGCACGATTTCCAAACCGTTTCGCCAGAAGTCTCCGGAGTTCGTCTTTCACGGAAGGAAGTACCTTTAATGAATGAAGCAACGAAATATATCGAGTGCTGTCTGCGTTACTTGTATCCGAAGAGGTGATCTCTTCAACTGAAGCAACGGCGGCAAGCGCAACGTGCTCCTGAACATCGGAAATCATTGTGATAAGATCAGTCTTCGCTTTTTGTTTTGTTTTTAGTGCACGTATCGCATTTACCCGGACGCGCCAATCCTTATCCTTTTTTGCCGTTGTGATTAACCGTTTCACGCTTATTTCGTCATCCAACACACCAAGCATCGTGCTGCCCCACATGCGAATCAACGGTGAAGCGTTGTTCATCAATCGATGGATTCTTTCACCGTTCTGTTTCAGAATGATGGAATCATTGATTCGCATCAGAGCATAACATGCATTGATGATGCTCGCCGGATCATCCAACAGTTTTATGGCGTATTTTGTTGCAGATACTTCCTTGATCTTTCTGTTCGCAAATCGGTAAAGGCATTGACCAATGAACGGATTCCATTCCGACGGATAATGTT
>JALNZH010000155.1 GCA_023229405.1 Bacteroidota bacterium | reverse complement strand
CAGTTATTCTGTAATTGTTGAAGTACTTTGTCGACCATTTTCTTTTGTTTTGCACTGTCGAGCGATTCGTCGAGAATTTTCTCTGCAACGATGATGGAGAGTTCCGCAACTTCCGTACGCAATTGTGCCATCGCGGATTCTTTTTCGCGTCCGATTTCATCTTTCGCCTGATCCATCATCTTTTTTGCACTTTCATTCGCTTTTGCAACGATGTCATTCTTCAACTGCTCAGCCATCGTACGGCCTTCCGCGATCAAGCGGGCGGTTTCGTTGGTCACTTTTTCCATCGCGATCTTATTTTCCTGCATCATCCGTTCCGCATCTTTCTTTGCATCTTCGGCTTTCTTCAAGGCATCTGCGATTTCTTGTTCTCGTGTCTGAAGCGCTTGCAGAATCGGTTTCCAGGCAAATTTTCCAAGAACAATCACCAACAGTACGAAGGTGATGATGGTCCAAATAATTAATCCGGGATTGATATCTAACATATGATTCTCGTATTCACTAAATGAAGGCAGGACGGGGTATCCCCGCCCTGCGTAAATAAATTACTTTGTTGCAAGAATAATGCAGATCGCCAGCGCGAAGAATGTTGCACCTTCAATAAGCGCTGCGGCAATCAGCATGGATGTACGAACCTGACCGGCAGCTTCCGGCTGACGTCCGCTTGCTTCCATTGCAGCTGCTGCAAGTTTACCGATACCGAGGCCTGCTCCGATAATCGAAACGCCAGCGCCGATTCCTGCTGCCAAGTATCCAAGACCAAGTGATTCCATTGTAATGTCTCCTGTTAGATGTTGTGTAGATGAATGATGTTTTGTAATTGTGTAATAGTAATTAATGTCGGTGTCCGTGCGATTCCATCTGCATTCCGAGACCCATAAACAGGGAAGTCAACATCGTAAAGATATATGCCTGCAGAAACGCCACGAAAAGTTCCAGCATGTAAATTCCCAATGCAAATGTAACGGAAACCGGTGCCACCGCCAACGATTTAAAGACGAAGATTAAACCGATCAGCGCAAGAATAACGATATGTCCGCCGGTCATATTCGCAAAAAGACGAATACAGAGTGCAAACGGTTTTGTAAAGAGTCCGAGCACTTCAATCGGGATCATAATCGGCCATAGCGCCCAGTGAACGCCTCCGGTGAGATGCGCCAGGTAATGTCCGAATCCCTGCGCACGGATTGCCGATAACTGAATCATGATGAATGCGATAATCGCCAATCCCGCTGTAACGCTCACATTACCCGTGGCGGATGCACCGTACGGAATTAGACCAAGCAGATTCATCACGAGAATAAAAAAGAAATTCGTTAACAGGTACGGAAGATATTTCAATCCGCCCTTACCCATATTGGGAAGGACAATTTCATCACGCACAAACACTACAAACACTTCCACCAGGTTGCCGAATCCTTTCGGCACTCTGTTCTTCAAATTCTTCCGCGCAACCCAAGACAATACAAGTATCAAAACAGCCGAAGCCAACCACATAAAAAAAACGTGCTTCGTTATTGAGAAATCAATCCCATACCATTTCTCAAACTGCATTAACTCAAATCCATGCTTATTAGGATCTGGGTTATGATAAAATGGGATTTCAAGATATTTACTATCGTAGATATGATGAAGCAGCTGGGTGAAGAGATTCTCATCTCCGCCATGCGCGCCATGTTCCGCTACTGCGTGTGCGGATGAATCTGTGACCGCATGCACTGTGTCGGCCACCGCCTGATGAACTTTTTTATCTGATAAGAGGATCCAAGAAAACACGTTGTACCTGTAATGACTAAATTATGAATGCTGAATATTTTTGTGGATATACATCACTTCCACGACCAAAAAAACAATATACATAACGAACAATGAACCGATAAGTGACAGCGCATGAAACCTGAACAGACCGACAGCAACCAGCAATAACGCAACCATCACAAACAATCGCAATGCAATCCCCCCAAGCACAATTTGCATGAATACTGTGTAACTTTTCCCGATGGAAAACTGCACCACTGCATATCCCATCAGAGCATTCACCACACTCAATACTCCTCCCGCCACCACTCCGGCAACCACTTCATCCGCTGCAAACGTCATCAGCGGATACGCTCCCAACCCCGAGGCAACAATCACCACCAAAACAATCTGTTTCAAAAATGAAGTTTCAATTTTTGGTGATTCGCTCATGTTCTTCTTTATTGCTCAACGCAACGACTTCGCGGAAGAAGTGAATCATTCCCCCTGCAAATCCCACAACAATTCCCGCCACCATTAACCACGGTTTCGTTCCTAATACATCATCGGCATATTTTCCGACGAACAGAAACAACACTACGGCCGCCGCAATCTGTATGCCGAGCGTTAAATACGGCGCTACCGATCGTATCATCCCCGCTGCATTATTCTCTTCATTTTTCATGAAAGAGATCCGATCGTATTAATAATTTTGCCCGGTCGGACGGTTCTCTGACATCGTCACTTTTCCGTCGAAGACCGCCCCTTCATCAATGACAAGTTTCGAAGCTTTTACATCGCCGCGTACGACCGCTTTACTTTCCAGCACCAGTTTTTCCACGGAAGTGATGTTCCCTTTTACTTTTCCTCCGACCGTTACATTTCTTCCGGTCACCAATCCCTCAATCTCTCCGGTAATTCCAACTGCAAGATTTTCCGCCGCATGAACTTCACCGGTTAATTTCCCGTCTACACGGATGCTGCCTTGTGTGCGTATTTTTCCTTCAACAGTCGTTCCCGCACCGATCAGGTTCAAATTTTTTACTGCGCTATTATCTGCCATTAGAGTTCGCTCGCAATCAAATATTCGTTAGGATTTTGTGCTTTGCCGTTATTCCATACTTCAAAGTGCAAATGAGGCCCTGAACTTGTTCTTCCTGAATTTCCCAGCAACGCGATCGGTTCACCCCGTTTGACGAATTCTCCCACACTTTTTAATACGCTTTGATTGTGTTTATACATCGTAATAAATCCTGCGCCATGAGACACGATTACCGTATGCCCATCATCTGCCGTATATCCGGAAAACACAACGTATCCGTCTGCCGCCACAATGATTAACGATCCGATCTTACCGGCATAATCGATACCGACATGTCCTTTTTCAGATTCGAATCTACGCGACACATATCCGACAGCAGGTGCGATAATTGGAAACTCTGCACGAAAGGTTGCTTCTTCCTCATCCAATCGGATAGCCGGGCGGTACGTGACCGCGCCGGTTGAAAAGGAGGATCGCGACGGCATTGAGCGCTTCGTCTCTGGAACATCCGATACCGACCCTGTTTTTTCCGACAGGATCGCTTCCACACCGCCCAGATCGAACATACTGTCAGCAGGAAGCACCTTTTGACCTAATGCATTTCGCAGTTTGTTATTATATTCGCGAAGGATCAACACTTCGCTGGAAATTCGGTTCAAACGTTTTTGTACTTCGAACAATTCAGAGCCGTACCGTTTCTGTAATTGTTCTTCCGACATCGGCAGGAGCAAACCCGCTGGTGTATAAATGATCGCAGCAATTGTCAGCGATGCAATCAACAACACAATTCCCATACACACCAGCACAATCGTCGATACAGAGGCTTTGAAGGATGTTGTCGAACCGGTATCTCCCTGCGGAATCACCACTATTTCAAACGCATTCTCTTTCGAGGCGTGATGATCTCGCTCAGATGGCATTCGCTCTCCCACAAAGCATGTGACGTGATACTAAATTGGACTACAAATGTAAAAAAAAAGTGCCAGAGATGCAACGAATTTTTACCGGAATGGACACGGCAAGTTATTGTCGAGTAAGATGTTGCCGTACTTTTTCATCGATAGATCGCCCAATATTTTGACGAAAATTTGTGCGTGAGAAGCGGACGGCGTGTTCGCGGATGGCTTGGGGATTAAATTTGATTAATGAGCACCGTTGTATGGCATTTTGTAATGATTCTGCAGTTTGAGATCCAAAAAAGATTCCAGTTATGCCGTCAACAATCGTTTCCAGCGCTCCCCCCTGTCTGAAGGCGATGACCGGTTTGCCGCTCGCCTGTGCTTCGAGCGGTACAATACCGAAATCTTCCACGCCGGGGAAAATGAGAGCCTTACATCGTCCATACAATTGAGCAAGTTCATCATCGCTCTGCCAACCGAGAAATTGAATATTCGGTTTTGCCATGGCGCGTAATTTTCCGTTTTCCGGTCCTGTTCCTGCAATCACCAGATGTTTTCCATTCGCATTAAAAGCCTTAACCGCTAGGTCGACCCGTTTGTATGGTACCAGTGCGCTCACGATCAGAAAAAAATCGTCCTGCACTGTTGAGAGCTGAAATTGTTCTATATCTACGGGAGGATAAATCATCTCCGCGTCCCTGTGGTAATGTTTCTGTATCCGTTTCCGGATCTCCTCGGAGATTGCGATGAAATACGTGACATGAGCAGCAGTTTTTACATCCCACCAGCGCAACAGAGGAGCGATAAGTTTCATCACTATCCGGATGGGAAGACTTGCTTTGTCTTTTCCAAAATACTGATCGTACATATCCCACACGTACCGCATCGGTGTAAAACAATAACAGATGTGAACCGCATCTTTTCTTACGCGGACGTTTTTTGCAACGGCATGGCTAGTTGAAATCACCAGATCATATTCCGATAAATCAAATTGTGCTATGGCAAACGGAAAAAGAGGAAGATATTTGCGGTATTGTGTCGTTTTTGCGGGAAGTGCGTTAATAAATGAAGTGATGAACACATGGCGTTCAATCGTCGCGGACATCGTGCCTTTATTATGGAGCAATGTATAAATCGGTGCCTCGGGAAAAATCTCGCACAATACTTCGAGACACTTTTCCCCGCCGCGCATGCCGGTACACCAATCATGGACGAGAGCAACTTTCATAGAAAGAATATACAAAAGGATAGAAATAATTAATACTGGATAATTCAAAAATGAAAGCACTTCTGTATTGTTGTGTGCATGTTTGCTTCGTTTTCCTGCACTGGTTATATTGTTTGCCATGAACACTTCACTCGCAGCATATCGTTCTCTCTTTCCGCATATACAAACCGGGAAACTCTGGTTAAACCACGCCGCTATCGGTCCATTGAACAGCAGAACAAAAAGCGCCGTGGACAAGTACCTCACCAACCGCACCGAAGGAACGATCGATGATTTTCCACAGATCGTTCAAATCAGCGATCGTGCGAAAAAAGAGATTGGTATACTTATGAACGCTTCAGCGGACCGGATAGGGTTTGTGAATAACACATCGGATGGGCTGAATATTATTGCAAACGGACTTCCCTGGAGCAGCGGTGATAGAATTGTTTTGAACGACAGCGAGTTTCCTGCAAACGTTGTCCCTTTTCTCAATCTGCGACGATTGGGTGTGGAGATCGATTTTATTAAAAGTAGAAATGGAGAAATTACTCTCGACGACATTACGGCAGCAATCACTCCCAGAACGCGATTGCTCTCCATCAGTTTCGTTCAATTTCTTTCCGGATTCCGTTCCGATCTTACTGCCATCGGAGCGCTGTGCAAACGCCATGGAATAATTTTTTGCGTTGACGCCATTCAGGGAATCGGTTCGACGCCGATTGATGTAAAAACATCACAAGTAGATTTTCTTTCATGCGGCGGGCATAAGTGGATGCTTTCGATGATGGGACTTGGATTTGTCTATGTGTCTGAAGAGATGCAGTCCCGCATAACCCAGCAGTTTGTCGGTTGGACCAGCAACAAACTATATTTTTCTGAACTGTTTAATTACCGGTTGGATCTCGATCTAACCGCGCGGCGGTATGAAAACGGCGCACAAAATAATGCCGGCATTGCCGCCATCGGCGAATCCGCGGCGCTGTTGAATGAAGTGGGTATACCCTCCATCCATTCACACCTTTTGGATCTGACCGATGCAGTGATTTCGTTTGCCGATGAAAAAGGAATAGAATTATTGACCCCAAGAAGCCGTGATAAAAGAAGCGGAATCGTTACCTTGAAGGTGCCGAATGCCGAACAGATTTTTGAAGGTTTGAATTCCAAAAATATTATTGTTTCTCTTCGGGAAGGAAAAATTCGTCTTTCCCCACATTTCTATAATTCACTCGATGATATCAAAACAGTCTGCGCTTCAATCACCAATCTGATGCAATGAGCATACTTCTCATTATCATATTTGCCATTCTGGCTTTTCTCATCACCTGCTCCGCAATGGTGTTTGTGGTCGGACCGATTATGCTGTTGCATCCCAATCGGCGCGGTGAGCATTTCTACCAGCATCGGGGCATGCCAATTTCCCCCTCACAATTGGGGCTTCCATTCGACGATTTTCGATTTACGGCGAGCGACGGCGAATCACAATTATCGGCGTGGTTTATTCCGGCGGCGAAACCGATTGGAACTATTATATATCTGCACGGCGTGGCAGATAATAAAATGGCCGGATTGCTGCTTGCTAAAGTATTTTATGATCATCAATTTAATGTCTTGATCTATGACTCCCGTGCGCATGGCGAAAGCGGAGGAAGATACTGCACGTATGGATACCACGAAAAGTACGATGTGCAGCAAGCAATTATTGCTGTGCGAAAAATTGGGCAGGAAAAAAATATTGTAGTGGGAAATGTCGGCGTGTTTGGCACATCAATGGGCGCCGCAATTGCCATACAGACAGCAAGTATTGAACCGAGAATTCGCGCAATTGTTTCCGAAGCAGCGTTTGCAACACTCCGGCAAATTACCGTTGATTATCAAAAACGATTGATGCGATTGCCATGGCACTTCCTCCGAAATATTGCTATGAAGCGGAGCGAAACAATTGCGCAATTTAAGCACCGCGAAGTTTCTCCTCTCGCATCAGTTTCCAGAATTCATGCTCCAATTTTCTTCATCCACGGTATTGAAGATCGATTTATCAAGTATCAATACACGCAAGAACTGTTCATTGCAGCAAACGAACCAAAAGAAGTGTGGTTTGTTGCAGGGGCGAAACACAGCGATGTACACGAAATCGGCGGAAAAGAGTATGAAGAACGCATTGCACAGTTCTTTGTGTCCCACCTCACCGCATCTTAGGCATACCGTATATACGTTATTGCCGGTGATCGCAATTATATATTAATTCTACTGTAACAATTTCGATGTTTACCGTCGAATGTTATTGTCGATCAATTCGGGGGAAAAAATGAAATTGACTCTTGCCGCTTTTTCGCTATTTATACTTTTTGGCTCTTGCATTAATGAACCAACCACTGGACCGCAAACAAGCATCGGTACTCCTCCGCCGGATTTTTTTCTCAAACAGAATTTCCCGAATCCCTTCGCCGATACAACAACCATTGAGTTTGGTGTTCCTGCTTCTGGTGGAAGCGCATCGAGTGTTTCTATTATTGTCTACGATGCTCTGCTTGAACCGGTACGAACATTAGTTAATAATTCTTCTCATCCTTCAGGGATATTTAGAACAAAATGGAGCGGTATTAATGCACGCGGCGTACAGGCTGCTCCAGGACCATATACCATCGAGATGCGGGGATATACTCCCCAATCAACTCTCATCAGAATAATTGCCATTAAGAAATAGAGAACATTATGAAATTATTCCTCTTAAGTATTTTATTGCTTTCGTGTGCCCTCTCCCTTATGGCACAGGTGGACGATCAGGTTTTTGTCTCGTCATCTACGGAGCGGGACACAATCTTCGCCGAAGTTCCTCAGCCGATGCTCAGCATTGGTTTCAGCGGAGGAGTGGCATTTATTAGTCCTGACAAGCTGAACAACCAGATTGAAAATAATAATACGGTGTTCAATACCGACGAATTTCCATTAAAGCGTCCTGCACAATGGAGTTTCTGGGCTGCCTACCGTCCTAAAAATTTGCCGACATTTTTAACATTGCGTGCAGAACTGTTGAGTTCCAGCAGGACGTATACCTTTACCACCAACGTTACCGGCGCCGATCCGAGTATTCTCACCAGCGTTCAGTCGACATCCAAACATACATATACCGTACTTCCCTTCTCGATTGGATCAGGTTCAGTCATTTATAAAACCACGGCAAAGGGGGAGATCGGATTCATCTATGCACTTGCATGGATTACACAAACAACCGATGTTCCTGGGTATTCAAGTTCTGAAACGGTATACGAAGGGGAAGGGTACGGATTCAGGCTGAATTTACAGCAAGTAATTCCTATTGAGAGAACATTCAGCGCAACGCTGGATATTGGTTACCGATTTATTGTTATTAATGAATTCCGCGATGCGAAAGGTGTGTCAATAAAAAATACCGAACTCGATTACAGCGGAATGAATTTGTTGCTCGGCATCTCGTATGGATTTTAATCTGAATTACTGCAGGACAAGTTTCACCACGCACTCAATATGATACGTGTGCGGAAACATATCGACCGGCTGTACTTTCTCGACAGCATAACCGTCTTTTGACAACAGTTGCAAATCCCGTGCAAGCGTGGCGGGATTGCAGCTGACATAGACAATGGACGGTACTTTCATTTTGCCAAGTTCTTCTACTGCTTTAGGATGCATACCGCTGCGCGGCGGATCGACAATG
>JALNZH010000154.1 GCA_023229405.1 Bacteroidota bacterium | reverse complement strand
TATGGGGAACAAAGCTTATTCCTGTGCCGGAGAACATCGAAAGAACGGGGAAATTCTTGATGGGAGTTCCATATCTTTGGGGTGGAACATCGGCAAAAGGGGTGGATTGTTCTGGATTTACTAAAACAGTGTTTCTGCTGAACGGACAAATGTTGAACCGCGATGCGAACCAACAAGCAGAACAGGGCGAAGAGATCGAACCGGGAAAAGACTTCGAGAATCTGAAAAAGGGAGATTTGCTGTTTTACGGAAGGAAAGAGGAGAACGGAAAACCTGAACGGATCGTCCATGTTGGAATTTATCTCGGCAATAAGGAATATATTCACTCCTCCGGCAGGGTGCAGATCAACAGTTTCGATCCGAACTCTCCGCTCTATAATGAATATAATCTGAAACGATTTGTGCGAGCGCGGAGGGTAATAACAGCTACGCCGAATATCACAGAAGTAAAATTACAATAATTTCAAGATTATCAATCTTAGTAAATCACATTAGGAAAAACATAATTTTATGGAATAGTGCTTCGATGCGGCGCAGAAACGATGTTCATCCTTAGCAAATCCTTCGCTTTTTGTTCCGAAGGGATGCCGTTGGCAGGAGGATGACCTGATAAGTTTAACATGCGCCTTGCTCAGCATGACAATTTTCTTGTTCTGCGTAATGTGAGTTAGTAATATTGCAGGACTATTCATTGTGAGGGTAATTTTGGAATCTTGATAGTGCTGCAATTTTGATAATGCGTTTCTTATGTGCTTACAATTTCTTTTCATCGATTTTAACGCGTTCTTCGCTTCCGTGGAACAACAGGAACAGCCTGTGTTGAGAGGAAAACCGGTTGTTGTGTTGCCGGTGATGGCGGAGAATACTGCGTGTATTGCCGCCAGTTACGAGGCAAAGAAATTCGGCATAAAGACCGGAACTACCGCCAAAGATGCCCGCAATATGTGTCCTGAAGTCACTATTCTTGCAGCACGTCCTTCTCTTTATGTTCAATATCATAAACGCTTGATTGAAGCGGTGGAATCGTGCGTCCCCGTTCATTCCGTTCGGTCGATCGATGAAATGGCGTGCACACTGAGCGGAAGCCAGCAACAGAAAGAACAGGCCATTAATCTGGCAAAGAAGATCAAACGGACTATCGCTTCACAGGTTGGTGAATATATGCGTGCGTCAATTGGTATTGCGCCGAATATTTTTCTCGCGAAAACAGCATCGGACATGCAGAAGCCGGATGGATTAGTGGTCATAGAGCAAGAACAGCTTCCGTCCATCCTTTACCGCCTTGAATTACAAGACCTTACTGGGATCGGCCGGAACATGGTGAAGCGTTTGTATCGGAATGGCATTTATACGGTGGAACAATTGTGTTCCGCGGAAAAGGATATGTTGCGCACGGTTTGGGGTGGAATTGAAGGGAATCGGATGTATGAACGTCTTCGGGGAATTGAACCACCGCTGCCGGTATCGCATCATACCACGGTCGGACATTCGCACATGCTGACTCCTTCCGAACGGAATATAAGCTGTGCTGTTGCCGTCATGCATAGAATGTTGCAAAAATCCGCGATGCGTTTGCGGAATATGAAATACCGGACAAGCACATTGTATGTCGGTATCCGATATTATAATAATAAACAGTGGAGTGAGCAGATCACATTCACAGATACGTCCGATACACTCTTGTTGACACAGGCGTTAACCGCACTGTTGGACCGGCGCCCGGTTATTCGGGAAACACCGCTGCAAGTTTCCGTCACACTGCTGAATCTTACTCCGGAAGCAGAACATACTCCGTCGCTCTTCGACAATGAAGAGCGGAGCAGCGCATTAAACGCTGCTGTGGATGAGTTAAATTTGCGGTTTGGAAAACAGGCGCTCTATTTCGGCAAGGCACATTCGGCATTGGAATCATCTCCGGCACGAATCGCTTTTCATCACATTCCGGATATTGAGATCGAGGATGGAAAAGGGGGAAGACCAAAAAAGAAAAAAGGGAAGCCGAAGGATATTCATTCTCAACAAGATGAACACGATGCCGAATAATTTCTCCTTTCCCAATTTTCAAGAATCAGGTCAATTCTTCGTGCGCCAGTGAAAATAAAAATCCCGGATTCTCTCCGGGATTTTTATTTCATTTTTCTCGTTCCATCACAAAGTCGATAAAGTGTTCCAGCGAATGTTTCGCATCCGTCTCGGGGAACAGTTTCAAACAATCCCGCGCAGCGTTGCCGAACTCATACGCACGTGTTTCGGCATAGGCAACACCGCCGTGGCGTTGAACGAAATCAACAATAAACTCCACATCCTTATTCGTAGCACCCGCTTTAATCATCTTCAATACTTTACGCGATTCTTGCTTTGGAGCCTGACCTAATGCAAAAATCAGCGGTAGGGTAATCTTTTTTTCTTTCAAATCGCCGCCGATCGGTTTCCCCAGAATGCTTTTTCGCGAGGTGAAATCTAAAATATCGTCCCGAATCTGAAACGCCATTCCGACGTTTTCGCCGTATTCTTTCATCGCTTTCCGTAGTGCTAGATCTTCGGTAACACTTGCCGCGCCGATTTCGGAACAGGTGGAAAGAAGTGAGGCTGTCTTATTGGAAATGATCTTCAGGTACGTTGCTTCATCAATGTTCAATTCTCGGCTCTTTTGAATCTGCAGAATTTCTCCTTCACTCATTCGCCGGACGGAATCGGAAGTAACTTTCAAAAAATACACGTCATTGTGGTTCAACGAAATCATCAATCCGGTCGAAAGAAGGTAGTCTCCCATCAACACTGCAATTTTATTTTTCCAGACGGCATTAATGGACGCAAGCCCGCGGCGGGTATCGGCATCGTCCACCACATCGTCATGAACGAGCGTTGCCGTGTGTAGAATCTCCACCAGCGTCGCTCCCCGGAAGGTGCTGTGATTAACGCTGCCGCATGCTTTTGCGCAGAGGAAGACAATAATCGGACGGATCCGTTTTCCCTTTTGCTTGACGATATACCGGGCAATGGTGTCGACAAGGAACACGTTCGATTTCATGGCATTCTTAAAGAAGCCGGAAAATTCCTTAATCTCTCGTTCTACCGGAGCTTTGATGTCGTCCAACGAATGTGTTACAGCCGATCGTGATGCCATTCCATTCTCTTCTTACGCGGATTCACGCGTCTTTGTTCTCTGTGCAAATGATGAAATAAAAATACTCAGTTCATACAATAGTATCATCGGGGCGGCAAGCAGACTCTGTGTCAGAATGTCCGGTGTGGGTGTGACGACAGCAGAAATAATCAAAATGCCGATAATCGCATGCCTCCGGTATTTCCGCATCATCTTTGGCGTGACGATGCCGATCTTGGAAAGGAAAAATGTAATCATCGGCAGTTCGAACACCAGACCCGCGCCGAGAATCAGGCTCAGCATAAAACTGATGTACTCGTCGATGGCGATATTCAATTCAAACACGTCCGTACCGAAGGTAGAAAAGAACGTGAGCGCAGTCGGCACAAGAATGAAATACGCGAATGAGATTCCCGAGATAAAACAAAATGTTGTGAAGAAGACAATCCCTGAAGCATATTTCCGTTCGTTCGGCATCAGTCCCGGCGCAACAAACTTCCAGAGTTGATAGAGAATGATCGGCATCGCGCCGATGATTCCCATCACCAGTACCACCTGCATGTAGGTGAGCATAATGCCGTACGGCTTGAGCACCTGTGGTTTTAATCCGACGGCGAGGAGTGGACCAAGTAATACTTGTTTTACGAGAAAATCCGAAAAGAACGCGGCGACGATGGAAACCGCCAGTACCGCTAGAACGGCTTTCAGGATTCGGGAACGCAATTCCTCCAGATGGTCAAGGAATCCCATTTCCCGCTCGGTCGTGTGTGGTTGATCGTTCGGCATTAATTGAGTTCTTTATAGAGCGGAAATCCGCTGCATAGGTCGAACACTTTGCGCTTCACCGATTCGTAGACTTCTTTTTTCCCGAGATTTTTCAGCACTTCGTCGATCAGATCGCCGACGCTCCGCATTTCATTTTCTTTCATCCCACGTGTTGTCAGCGCCGGAGTACCGATGCGGATACCGCTGGTGATGAGCGGTGATTTATCGTCGAACGGAACACCGTTTTTATTGACGGTGATGCCTGCTTCGTCCAGCGCTTCCTGCGCTTCCTTACCGGTGATGTTCTTATTCCGAAGATCCACCAGCATCAAATGATTGTCCGTGCCGTTCGAGCAGACATCATATCCTTTGGCCATAAGATGATACGCCAATGCCTGAGCGTTACGGATTACCTGTTGCGCATACACTTTAAATTCCGGCTGCAACGCCTCTTTGAAGGCGATCGCTTTCGCGGCGATGATATGCATCAGCGGACCTCCCTGGATACCAGGAATCACCATCGAGTCGAGCAATTCGGAGATCATACGCTTTCTGCCCGATTTCGGTGCGACGATGCCGAACGGATTTTCGTAGTCTTTACCGACAAGAATAATTCCGCCCCGTGGTCCGCGCAATGTTTTGTGCGTTGTGGAGGTGACAACGTGGCAATGGGGAATCGGATCATTCAGTAAATCTGCTGCGATTAATCCTGCGGGATGAGCGATATCGGCAAAGAGGAATGCACCGACTTTATCGGCGACTTCACGAAATTTTTTATAATCGATATTCCGTGAATATGCGCTGGCACCGACGGTGATCAGTTTCGGCCGTTCCCGCTTCGCCACGTCTTCCAATTCGTTAAAGTCGATAAATCCTGTCTCTTTGTTGACGCCGTAAGCCGAGAAGTTATACAACTGTCCGGAAAAATTGACCAATGCGCCGTGCGTCAAATGTCCGCCATGCGACAGATTCATGCCGAGCACTTTGTCTCCCGGTTTGATGAACGTAAAATAGACCGCCGTATTTGCCTGTGAACCGGAGTGAGGCTGAACGTTAGCATATTCCGCGCCGAACAGTTTTTTTACCCGGTCCCGCGCAATATTTTCCACCACATCCACATATTCACAACCGCCGTAATACCGTTTGCCGGGATATCCTTCGGCGTATTTGTTCGTGAGCACTGTTCCGGCCGCTTCCATCACGGACTGGGAGACGAAATTTTCGGAGGCGATCAGTTCCAGCTTGGTATTCTGCCGGTTCTGTTCGTTCTTAATAGCGGTGAAGATATCAGGGTCGAACTGTCGTAAATTGTTCATAGATTAACGTCCGGTTAGTGAATGAATTTTTTCTACTCTTCGTGTGTGCCTTCCGGCTTCAAAATTCGTATTTAAAAACACTCTGATCATATCTTCTGCAACGCCCCAGCCAACCAGCCGTTCGCCGAAGCAGAGAATGTTGGCATTGTTATGCCGGCGGGATAATTCGGCAGCAGTGACCGATTCGCATGCGGCGGCGCGGATTCCTTTATGTTTATTGGCAACAATGGAAACACCGATGCCGGAACCGCAGACAAGAATACCGAGATCACATTCACCGGAAGAGACAGCGTCTGATGCTGCATGGGCGAAATCCGGATAATCCACCGATTCGGGGGAATTCGTTCCGAAGTCCTTATACTGTACGTTCAACTGTTTCAGGAACGTTTTGACTCTTTCCTTGTAATGGAATCCGGCATGGTCGCTGGCAATGGCAATCATAACTGTTATTCGATTGGTGGCTGAATGAACATCAATTCCGACGCTGAAACCGAAATGGAAAACCGGAACATGGAATCTTTCACTAAGGAAGACGATGTTGTTCCCCGGATTCCGTACTCTAGTGCGAGGTGCACGCGAGTTTCCGCGCTCATCGGAAACGTCATTCCTGCGGACGCGCCGATTTCGTTAATCGATTCACCCATCAGTTCCAAATTGCTTCTCAACACATATCCGCCGAAGCGGTATGAAAGACGTTTGTAAATTTCATCGCCGACAAAATCAGACGATGGAAGGAATTCCACGCCGGCACCGAGTCGAAAGCTGTTTTGCATTTCAGCGGGGGTTATGCCGTTGACGGCAAAGCTCGCCCAGTGTTGAAATTGCAGATCGGCGGCATACACTGTTTTATTTTTCAAATACGCGAGTCCGACGGTGACTCCGAACGGGAGATCGACGGATAGATCGTTTGTTGCCGACGTATCCTGACCCGTATAATAGTTGCGAAGCGATTGTTTGTCCAGGCTCATCGATGAACCGGTAAACAATGTTGCACCGAGATTCATCGATTTGGTATCAGAGAATCCGAGCGCTTTGTCTATTCCGGAATAAATTCCTCCGAGCGTAAGTCCGACACCGCTGTATGAATCCGTTTCGATGAATGAGCCGCCGAAGATATTACCCGTTAGAAATGTGATTGCCTGGTCGCGGTAGATGGAGCCGAATAGATACTGCGTTGTTACACCGAGAGTCACATCGCTGTTAACGGCATACGAAAGAGAAAGTTGTGCCGATGTGATACCGCCGCGTCCATCGAGCGTTTGGGCTACCTGGTTTCCGCCCACCGTTTGACGTTTTTGCATTTCATACGCAACCGAAGAATACGGAAAGAGTCCCAGCGACAACACCATCTTTTTTTGTTCGTAGACGGGGAATGCCAGTGCGAAGGAGCTGATATTGCCGGTGCCGAAGATCGATTTGCCATTGGCATCCTCGGATGTAAAATTCCGGAATTGATACGACGCCGCAAGAATTGTCCGCGAAATACTCGCCGTCGAAGCGGGATTCAACAGATTTATATGCGTCTCACCAAACAGTGCGATGCCGGTATTTCCCATACCGATATTTTTTCCACTCATAAACATGTTCACCTCGCCGACGCCGTACCGTGAATAAACGGATCCTTTTCCCGCAAAAGCAAACGAAACGATACACAGGAGAAATGAGATTTTCTTCATATTATTTTTTTGAATAAGTAACGAGCAGTTTCGGTTGTTTAACAATGCTGGAATCGGTTCGGGAATAGAAAACAGCTTTTTCCGCCGTCCCGAATTCTGCCGCCCAGCGCAGCGTGATGCCGTTGTTCGGAACAGTGGATTGTACCCATCGGTCCACGATCTTTGTTACATCGAACGCATACACACGTAATTGTCCGGCAGCGGCATTTTTTTTCAAACCAAATGCGAAGACAGTCGAATCCGATTTGTCAAGATCGGTGTCGGAGATTCCGAGCAATGCGCTGATGGTATCTGGAGAGAATCCTCCAAAGGAACTGGCGAGGGTGTCCAGAGTTAATTCCAACACCGCTTTGTTCAGAATTGTTTGTGTGCCGGTATTGACCGTATCCAGCAACAGACGGTGATTGAAATACACTTTTGAGCGTATGCCGAAAGCACCGCGCACGGTAAGCTGATGTAATGCCGGAACAACGGTGGAGATGATTCCATACGTATCTTCCCCGGAAATGAACGTGAGCGAATCACGCCGTCCGTTCTTTGTATACCGGATGAACAAGGAGGGAACATACGCGGTAGAATTTCCAAACGTGCTGAATCCAACCATGCCGGTGGTATCGCCCGTCCGTGCACGGACCGCAAATCCGTAAAAATCCGGAATGGATGACGAGGTATCATAATAGGAAAGTGCCCAGCGGCGAATGGCAGCGGTATCTGTTATCTGTGCAGAAATTCTTGAGGCAAATTTCATTGTGTCTGAAAAAGTGCCAAGAACACTGTTCTCAAGAGGCAGTCCCGGCATTGCATCAATCATAAAGGTACTTTGTTTCCAGGAACCCTTTACCTCCACAATATTGAATAGTACCGGAGGGGGCACAGTGAAATACCGGTAGTTGACGGTCATGAATAATTCCACAGTGTCGATCGATGCTCCATCTAACGAGTCGATTGTTCCCCCGGGAATGAAATTCAACAATGTGATAGCCTCTTCGCCGGGTGCGATCCGTCCGGCCAGATTGCTCAATCCGGTTCCCGGAGAAAACGACGTTCTGTAGGTAGCGACCCTCGTTGTTACTATCGTATCGTAGAGGATGGCGAATTCACCTTCTTTTCCAGGAAGATCATTCCCAACAGAATTCGGTTTTTCGGCGCAGCCAGAAGCAATAAGAAGAAGAAAAAAGAGAGAGAAGGAGTATGGTTTCATTGATTCACGATTGATTTAATGTACTGAACTGCGTCATACAAATCGGCAGCATAATGATTCCGGATACCGACAGCTGCCAATTGTTCTCGTTCTCCATAACCGGTGGCGACCTGAATCGAAACTGCACCGACAGCTCTGCCGGCTTCCATATCGATTTTTTTATCGCCGACCACGAACGACCGTTTCAGATCGAATCCGAATTCTTGCCGTGCCTGGTTTAACATCCCGGATTTTGGCTTCCGGCACGCGCAATCCGTAACATACGGTGCGATCCCGTCCGACGGGTGATGCGGGCAATAATAATACCGTTGAATCGATGCGCCGTGTTCGTTCAGCATCCGGTCTAAGGCATCATGCACCGTTTTCAGATCACTTTCGGTATACAGTCCGCGAGCAATCCCGGATTGATTGGTGATGACAATAACAGGCATTCCCAGTTCGTTCAGTTCACGAATGGCTTCCGCACTTCGGGGAATAAGCTGGAGCTGACCGGGAGAGGAGAGAAAATCAACATCCACATTGATCG
>JALNZH010000153.1 GCA_023229405.1 Bacteroidota bacterium | reverse complement strand
CTGGAGAAACGGAAATAATGTGTTTAGCGTCCAATAAAAGCCAAAACAACGGAAGAAAAATTATTCGAATTATTGACCAACAATCAACGAAACATTTATCCGACGAAGGTCTCCCGTGGAGCCTATCAGGATTATGGTTTGATTCAAAACAAAAATATTTTGCAGTAGGAGATGGGTTTTATTGTTCCACATCATTAGACCAAACATGGCAAGCATACACAATATCCGCGGACTATAAAACAAGCATTAGAGGAAATAGCATTAACGATATATTTGTTTCGGGCATTCATATGCTTCTTATGCATTTTAATGGGGTAGACTGGAAAACATATTTTCCCGAAGAGAGCGGAGGTTTTGCCAAAGTGGATATTTGCAATAATTTTACTGTCGCAGTTGGAACAAAAAATAACAAGGGGTTAATTGTTTACGGGTATAGAAAGTGATTCAATAATTATTCAACTCCTGAAAGGAGGATAAAATATGAAAATAAAATAAAACCTTCCGGTGTTGACGGCACCGGAAGGGTGAAACAAACAATGGGACTTCGCATGAAATACTTTAAGTATTTCAATACCCTTTGTTTGTCAATAAACGTAATAATTTGGGATTAAAAAACAAAGAAATAAAATTTATTAAATATAGCGAGGTCTCAAAAATGGAAAAACTATTTTTTGTATTTAAAACACAATGGGTATGCAGCATTTTATTGTTAATGCAAAATAATGTATTAGCTCAATCTTGTCCCAATCCGCCAGGAGGGGTATGCGACGGGGTTGACAATAGGACTATGACAATAAATAAAGCAATTGGAAGAATGTACGATGGATCTGGAGGAACGGCGTGGTTAACAAAAAGCGGTTTAATGGTTACTGCCGGACACACCGATTTGTGTAAATGGGTTGAATTTAATGTAAAACCCTCGATTGGCGATGATGGTGATAGTATTGGATATCCTCAACGCTCAAAAGAAGAAGATCGTTATGAAATAGATCAATGGATATATACATCAGGAAACCGAAACGGATATGACGCTGGATATGGAAATGATTGGGCTGTTTTTAGCGTTAAAAAAAATGCAAAAACGGGATTGTATCCTCTTGAGGCGCAAAAACAATATTTAACGCCGGTGTTAGCTTCATCTCTCGTTATTGGCACCATTAGAATCACCGGTTATGGTCAAGATGGTCCTCCGCCGCCGGATGGCCAATTTGGTGCAACCTTATCAAAGAATGCTCAAAATTTGACTTTGCAGACCGTGCTGGGTACAAATATTGTAACAACACCAGACAATGTTCTTAAGTATAAAATAGATACACAACACGGTGCGTCGGGATCACCAATATTTGAAGAAACAACAGGACTAGTAATCGGAATCCACACACATTCAGCTTGTAACATGGGTGGTTCGTGTGCTCCAGAAGGCAATTGCAGAGGAACAAAGATTCATCAAGAAATATTGGATAAAATTATTCCTTTATCTGTAAAAGTTGATCAGTTAAATCAAGATGATGTCCGAATGGTAAACTCAGAAATAGGAAGGTGGGATTATAAGTTGAATGATTTTACTAAGCTTTATATAACAAGTACGGAAGCCGAATTTAAAACTAGCAATTCTACAACGGAGATTTTAAAAGGCTATCAAAACTTCTACGGTAGCGAAAAATATCACAAGTGGTTGGTAAATTTTACAGACGACCCCAATGTTGAAAACCACCATAAATTCGATTTTACAGGTGCGCTCAATAATACTAATTATACTTCTAAATTCAGACAATCAGTAAACGCAACAATACAGTCTCAAATATTGGAAAATTCGGCAATGGGGGGATATCTAAATTTTAAGGATCCGTGGTTAATAGATTACTATGACGAAAATTATGGTTATTCTTTGCGAAACCAGGGAAGCTTGGCACCCTATAAATCGGTTGCCTATTCTCAATATAACCTTGGTTTAAGCAGTTTATATAAAGGTGTTTTTCTAAATCAGGCTAATTTATCCCCCCAAAGTACATATTATTCAATTCAAGCCCCCATGAAACAAATAATACAAGGCATACAAACATATTTTGTAAATTGGGCAAATCCTGTTAATGCAAACCTTCTTCAAGCCGATCAGAACCCTATTGGGTATGATCAAAAAGCAATAATATTTACAGATGCCAATGCAGTGGTTACGGCAAACTACAAAGCATCCTTTGCAAGCAATAATTCTGCGGCAATTCAAAATTCCGGTCAACGTAAGCTCGCTCGCACTACAAATCCAACTGTGCTTCACATGGTTTATGAGTCACTGGGAAGTATTTGGTATGAAACAAGCACGGACGAGGGGGCAACATGGAATTTAATGAATGGGAATCAACCACTTGGAAGCGGAACCCGTCCTGCAATTGCATGCGAAGATCAATCATATGCTGATGCTGTTGTTATTGTATTTCAATCAGGATCTACAATTTCGGTAAAATGTTTTACAAAAAATGCTGAATCAAATACATTTTCCTTTTTAACTCAAGCAAACAATATTCCACCTGGAACAATTACTCCTCAATTTATGGGTAACCCAGTAGTTTCAATAATTTCTGATAATACAACCCCTCGGGTTATGGTTGTTTGGGAAGGATACACAAGCGTAGTAAATCCAATAATAAAAGGTTTGAAATATTGGTCTGCTCTCTTGAGCACTTTAAATTTTAACTTTAACTCATTCGATAATGAAGTCGTTGGAAATATTACAGGCCCTTCAATTAATTCCAGTAACCCCACACTTGCCGGCCATAATAATGTAGGCTACCAGCTTGCCTGGCAAGAAGGAACAAATTCAATATGGTATAAAGCCATCACAATAGGTCTTTCACAAGGCACTGCTATTAACGTTTCCGAAGGAGATGGGTATTCGGAAAATTACAAACCCTCGATAATTGCTGTCAACAACCCAGATTATCCGGCAAGACTATCATGGGTTGGTAAAAGATATGAAGAATCAGGTGGCGGAGAATTTAATAAAGCTACAATAGATGAGGGATGGAAATATCGGACAATATTTACCGATCCTTTAACCCCAGGAACCTTTTGGAGTTTTGGAGAAACCGTCAATTCAACAAATATTAACATCAACAAGAATGACAATGGATATATAGTGGCTTGGTCAAAAAGTAATGGAGCGAATGAATATACGCGAAATTCATCTTTAGGTACATCAATTAGACCATTTGTGAAAAATACATCGACAATAATTAGTGGAAAAGATGTTCAAGTGATTTCTGGAAGCTCGTTCAGTGATATGTATGGATTAATGCTTAATACCCAAAGTCTTCCATATACATTTATTAAATCAGACAATGTAATAGCAATGGGAAAAGAGCAATCTTCCTCCGAAATATTCAGCGGCAGAGAAGGAGTAGTATCAAACGGAAACGCCCAATTCTATTTCACGCTTGGCGACGTCACCGTTGACGGCATGAATATAGAGTTTGAAGAAAAAACTGACTCGGTTGTTATTGATACCAGAGAACTGATGAACCAATATTTGATCACAAAACCGTTCACACTGAATAATCAATCGAACTTCCTCTATGGCGTTGTGTACGGCATTACAGATTCAGCGGCTTGTGCAGATCTTGTATCAAACGGATCGATCGGTTATAAAGTGCAATTGGTGAATGCACAAACCGGCGAAGTCATCGGAGAGTTTGATAATATCTCTTATACCAATTCAAACGTATTTCAATATCAGAATATCGGTTATCAAGTGAACACCGAGGGTATTGGAACCGTGACGGTCAGGTTGAAATTAGTTGTAGAATCAACTGTTGACGCTCAGTATCGGCTCGGAAACAAACACAATACCGAATCGATCACCGCACTGGGAAAAACAAACGGCAGAAAAAAGCAAGTTGGTTATCAGGGGAGTTTGGCCGTAAAAGAATTTACTTTATCTCAAAACTATCCGAATCCTTTTAACCCGACAACCACGATCAATTATGCGCTGCCGAAAGCGACAAACGTTTCGCTTAAAGTATATGATGTTTTGGGAAAAGAAGTTGTTACTTTGGTAGGTCGTTATCAGGAATCCGGCCGATATACAATTGAATTCGATGCATCAAAAGTATCGAGCGGTATGTATATTTATAAATTGAAAGCAGGAGATTACACCGAGACAAAGAAAATGATGTTAATCAAATAACAACAAAGCCATCGAAAGTTTGAATCTATCGGGTGGCAGTAGCCGCCCAAATCCTCGAATATCGAAAGATTTCGGGGATTTGTGTTTTAAATATTATAACTTGACAATGCGATATTAAAATGATATCATTACAATATCAAACTCAGGAAAGGAGCTTGTTATGCAAACGATCGTTGAAAAAAGTGGAAAAACATTGAATGGTTATGCAATGCTGTTCGGCGTAATAGCCCTCACCATTTTTAATCTGTTTTGGCTTGTGATGATGATTCGAGAAGAAGATCCGGCAATGTTGCTGGTATTTATTCCTATGGTGGTTCTGAATGCAATTAGCTTCGGTGGATTTTTCATTGTGCAGCCGAACGAGGCGCGTGTTCTTATTCTATTCGGAAAATATATCGGTTCAGTCCGTGAGTCCGGCTTGTTCTTTGCGAATCCATTCGCATCAAAAAAACATGTCTCCCTTCGTATTCATAATTTCAACAGCGAGCGAATCAAGGTGAACGATCTGGACGGAAATCCAATCGAGATAGGAGCGGTGGTGGTCTATCGCGTAATTGATTCTGCGCGGGCGCTGTTCGACGTAGAGAACTACGAACAATTTGTTGCCATCCAAAGCGAGACCGCCATCCGCGCCCTTGCGTCGGAGTTTTCGTACGATTCACACGACGAAGGAAAAGCGTCGTTGCGGGGAAATCCGCTAGAGATCGCCGATGCATTGACCAAACAAGTGCAGACACGCCTGCAGGTAGCCGGTGTGGACATTATCGAAGCGCGCATCAGTCACCTTGCATACGCTCAGGAGATCGCGCAGACGATGCTGCGGCGTCAGCAGGCACAAGCGATTATTGCAGCGCGGAAGAAGATCGTGGAAGGGGCCGTCGGTATGGTGCAAGACGCTTTGCGGATGCTGTCGGAACAAAAGATCGTGAAATTGGACGAGGACAAAAAAGCGACGATGGTAAACAATCTCATGGTCGCCCTCGTTTCAGATAAAGATATGCAGCCGGTGATCAATACGGGGACGTTGTATCAATAACTCAAGCAGTTGTCGGACACCTCAATGGTGTCCGATTTCTACCGACTATGAAAACTCTTTCACAATATATAAACCAACCGTTGCAGATCATTCAGCCTTCATTCTGGAAACGGGAGTATCAACTACTTGCCGGCAGTGATGCCGTGATAACTTTGAGGTATCCGAAATGGTACAGCACCGATGCTGTCATTGAGGGATTCGGGGAAACGTGGGAAGTAAGAAAGCCGAGCCTTTGGAGATCGAATCTAGAGATCAAGAAAAAGGAAAATCAACTCCCGTTTGCAAAATTCACAATGGGAAAATGGGGCAAGGGCGGAATGTTTGAACTGCCCAATGGAGATCGGATCGAATATGTCTTTTCGATCTGGAAATCGATCAACGAACTGTATTCGCAGCAAAAAGTAAAACTAATTTCTTTGAAACGTGTATCGCTCTGGAAAACCGCCCTCTCGGTAATTATCGAGCATGAATCCGAATTGCTTGAAAAGAATCCATGGATTATCATGGTGGTGTACTATAACATGTTGGAACGGAGACAGCATGCAAACGCCGCATCCTCCTGAGCATAAGTTTCTATGAGTGAAAAGAAAAAATTTTTATTACGATTGGACGGGGATATCTATGCCGCATTGGAAAAATGGGCGGCGGACGATCTGCGGAGTGTGAATGCGCAGATTGAATTTCTGCTGAAGGAATCTCTTCGTAAAGCTGGGAGAGAAAAAAAGCAGCAGGATTCATCCACCGAACCTCAGTTATAATATGCCGCAAGCACGTCGATTGTTGTTCCCTATATTTTTTCATCGCTGTCCAAAATAAAGGCTCTTCGAGTTTAAAATCAGTCAAAACATGCCAAACAAAATAGAATTTTACAAAATATATGAAGTGAACCCCATGAGTTACCATTGCAACCGTAATGATGTTGGTAAGAGCGAAACTTTGGAGGATTGAGTGAACGGGATTCATCGCGCGCGTTAAATTTCGCACGGAGATCTTTTGCTTCATTTCTTGTGTCGCCTTGAAATGTTTAATTCGTGTACGGCATTCCTTTGGAACTCCGTTAAAATAAGAAAAGAAGAGAGTAAGTGTTTTTCCAATTTTTAGTATTGTATTTTGGACAAGGATGATATTTTTTCTGTAATGCTGTTTTATCCGAAAGCGAAATACCTCAATATTTACGCCCTCTTTTCTTGATTTTACCCGCCAGTTTTTTCATATTGCTTCACTTAACGATTGTTAATTGAATGTCTGAAGCCACACACGAATCCACCCTATTATCCCGCGCCGGCGAACTCTTTTTCCGTCCAGGTAAAGTAATTATCACTTTTTTTGAACATCTCGGGCGGTATATGGGGACGATCGGATGGATGTTGTACAATTTTCGCAATGCCAGGGACTATTCAGGCAATATTCTGCAGCAAATGGTTACAATCGGAAACAATTCGGTCCCCATTGTCTTGTTTGTGTCGATGTTTGTTGGTATGGTGACGGCCGTTCAATCTTCCTATCAGCTGTATGATTGGATTCCACGATCTGTCGTTGGAGCGCTGGTAACGAAATCGGTTCTTCTAGAGTTGACGCCGCTTCTTACGGCGTTGGTGCTTGCGGGAAAAGTGGGAGCGACAATTACCGCGGAGCTTGGCACGATGCGTGTTACCGAACAGATCGATGCGCTTGAAGCATTGGCGTTCGATCCGATCTCTTTTTTGATCACCCCTCGAGTACTTGCCGGCATATTTATGTTTCCCATTCTTGTCATCCTCGGCGATTTTGTGGCGATTCTTGGAGGAATGTTTGGCGCTTCGGCGATTGCCGGTATTCCCACCGAAGCATTTGTGGATGGGATGAAAAGCTCTTTTGAAACATGGGACGCCGGCTTCGGAATCATTAAAGCAACAGTATTCGGATTTATTATCACATCTGTTTCGTGTTATCAAGGATTTCAAGTGCAGGGTGGATCGGAAGGCGTGGGTAATGCAACGATGAATACCGTTGTTATCACTTGTCTTTCTGTCGTGGTTATGGATTTTATTTTGGCGTCGGTGTTATTGTAAAGAACAGCTGGGCAAATATTTTTTGTTTGCCCATTTTCGATGACAGCACCCATCGTTTAATAGAAAGATGTTAATTGGACCACGAGAATTGATGGTCATGCAAAACACATGATACAACTAACAAATATATGGAAAGCGTTCGGAGAGAAACAGGTTCACAAAGGACTGAATCTTGAAGTGCGGGACAACGAAACGCTGGTGATTATCGGACGGAGCGGCGGCGGGAAGAGCGTGTTGTTGAAAATGATTATCGGGTTGATTACACCGGATAGCGGTTCGATTACCGTTGACGGGAAAGAAGTTTCTTCGCTCACCTATAAACAATTGCAACGGCTCCGGTTTAAATTCGGGTTTTTGTTTCAGGGGGCAGCTTTATTTGATTCAATGACAGTAGGGCAGAATATTGAACTGGCGCTGCGAAGACACAGCGATTTTAAAGATGCCGATATTGCGGATCGCGTGAGTTATGCCTTACAACTGGTAAAGCTTGAGAACGTTGAACACCTGATGCCTTCCAGCATCTCAGGAGGAATGAAGAAGCGGGTTGGGCTTGCACGCGCAATTGCATTAACACCAAAGTATATGCTGTATGATGAACCGACAACCGGTCTTGATGTGGAAACTGCTGACGGCATTAATCTTTTGATTAACGAGCTAAAGACAACACTTGGCGTTACTTCCGTTGTTGTTACACACGATATCCACAGCGCATTCGTTGTGGGTGATAGATTTGCAATTTTCGAAAACGGACAGTTCATTATGACGGGAACGAAAGATGATATTCGGAACAGTCCAAACCCGGAAGTACGGAAATATATTGAAAGTGATATTCAGACATAGTCGTCCAAAATAAAACTCTTATTGACAAAAATTTATCGAAACGAGTGGATGTATGGAAGATATGTTATGTTGAGAAAAGTAAGCCCTCCCCTACATTTCTTACGGTGTTGGATGAGATGTGGGAGGGAGCGAAAATTTGGAGGAGTGAGCGAGCTTTTTCTCCCCCTACCAAGGGGGAAATACAGAGGGGGTCTGAAATCATGAAGGGACTTTTGATGGCGTTTTTTGCCATCTACGGGCTAGTGCAAACGGGATTCATCGTGCGCGTTACATTTCGCAAGGGGTTCTTGTGCTTCTTTTCTTGTGCCGACCAAATCTTTATACCATGTCGGCATTCCTTCGGAACCCCGTCAAGAAAAGAAGGAATAAGTTTTTCTCTTTTACGATTTATTTTGGACAAGTATGATATTCAGACATAACAAACCACAGAGAACATTATGACATTGACTAACGAAGCTAAAATCGGTATTGCAGTTTTTTTTGCCGTCATTATTCTGGTGGGAGGAATCATCTT
>JALNZH010000152.1 GCA_023229405.1 Bacteroidota bacterium | reverse complement strand
AAGAACATTTTACATCTCAACTAATTCAAATTTTTCTTCCCTCTCTCTCAAATATCCTTACGAAAGGGGTTTTTCAGATGTCTCAACTCAATTATTTTGTCAATATTTTCTTCTCAAAATTTAGTGGTAATGTCTTGCCTGTTTTTTAGCACGTAGTTCTGCGGTTTCTAAAAACACAGTGACAAAACGTTTGAGATTATCAATTTCAGTTTCATTTAAATAATTTTTAGCAATGTATATATCCTGTTTTCGTACCACAGAGCCTTTCCAGCTCGTTAGTCCCATATTGGGCTGATTTTCATTGGCACTATTTACAATTATTTCGGCTGCTGTTTTTCCTGTAAGGGCATAGAGTATTTTGTTTTGTATCTCGGCATAAAACATTTGTGTAGCTTTGTCGGTAGCATCATAATCGCTGCTGAGCACAAAAAAGGTCTCTCACTTTTTGGTAGAACCGTTTTTCGGAAGCTCGTATATCACGGATTCGAGCAAGGAGTTCGTCAGAATAATCTGGTCTGCCGTCAGGGTTTTTCAATCGTTCATCATCCATCACATAACCCTTAATCATATACTCTTTCAAGTTTCGATTTGCCCATTGCCTGAATTGCGTGCCTCGCTTGCTTCGCACCCTAAATCCGATTGCCAGGATCATATCTAAGGAGTAGAAAGTAACATTGTATTTTTTGCTGTCTGCGGCAGTAGTTAAGTAATCCTTAATAACTGAATTCTTCTCCAACTCGTTTTCTTTTAGTATGTTAGCTATGTGCATACTAATATTACGAATAGAGGTGGCAAAAAGTTCAGCCAACTAGTTTTGGTTCATCCAAACGGAACCATCTTTTGCATAGAGAGCAACGGATGTTTTGCCGTCGTTGGTTGTGTAAATAATGATGTCTTGCTTTTCCATTATATTCTCTATTAGTAGTTTATTTCTCTGTTATGGTATTCCATCGAATTCGATGGAATTAAAATTGGAATTGCTCCTGAAATCCAATTATTACATTTTGTATTTCTTCGTTGAGGTAAAGTAAAAAAAGTAGGTTATGAAAACAAGGCAAGATATGGTTGGCGTTTTTGTTTGACTCAATCCTCTCACAACCTTGACAAGGTTTTGAATCTGGGGATGTTTTCTTGTCCAACAGACGAACCTTGTCAAGATTATTTGCCTAATATTGACTTTGGTTCTATACTTCTGTGGATACGATGTATTAACAGAAAAAAGAACCAATAACTCTAAAGCCTATTTATAGTCTTTTTGGCGAGTAATTATCGCTCCTTCTTCTTATCTTCATAAGAATATCCATCGCAATAGTACATTGTCATTGCGAAGCAATCTTATTTTTGAAAGGAAGATTGCCACGTCGTGGCGCAGAAGGCGCCACTCCTCGCAATGGCGCATTTTTTTTGCATTCTTTTCGTCTCCGCCAGAAATTGTTTTTATGTCATTACTTCCAAACGATACCGACCTGCACTTTCCTCACCAGATCACCATTCCCGCGTCGGCAGGATCGGGGAAGACGTATACATTGTCGTACCGGTATGTGCAGTTCCTTCTCTCGCCGCACATTCAGGCGAACGGACTAAGGAATATCCTTGCGATCACATTCACGAAACTTGCAGCGAAGGAGATGAAAGAGCGAATCGTGAAAGTGTTGAAGGAAGCGGCTCTCGGCGATCCGCAGACAATGGAAAATTTGACAAAACTTGTTTCGCTCTTACCCGAAGAGATCCAGATTCGCTCCGAACAATTGGTGAACGAGATCCTTCATAACTATTCCGATTTCAATATCCGCACCATCGACAGTTTCCTGACGACCGTTTTCAAAGCATCGTCGCTGGAAATGGGAGTCCAGCCGAATGTCGGCATTCAGTTCGATAACGATGCTGTGATTGATCAGGCGTTTCGGCAATATTCGCAAAATCTGCGTGAAGGAACTGCCGACGAGAAGTTCATCGACGATCTGATCACGCTGATCGAAGCGAACGATAGTAAATCGGGTGGATATTTGTGGAATCCATTCCCAAAAATTGTTCGCGAAGTGCGGCAACTGCAAAAGCAGTTCGGAAGATATTCGCAGAAGCCGATCATCATGGAAGGAGCGCTTCCGCTTTCCGAGCTGAAACAGAGAATAGTTGCAAACGCAAAAACACTTTTGGTGTTACTGAATGATTCGACGCTTCCGATCAATAATTATTTTCAAAATGATGTGAAGCGTTTGGCAAACGGCGATGTTCTTGAAATTGCATCAAAGGGAAAAACAAAAAAATATTTCAACAAATATAGCGACGATGCTGGAGCGTCGAAGGAAATCAAGCGCCTCTTTGCGGTGATCAAACCGATGGAGAAAGAGCTTGAACAATATATTTCCATCTATGCGCATACGTTTTATCAACCATTTGTCCGCACGGTGAATCTGATCGAACAAACGATTCGAGATGTAAAAGCGCTTGAAGGAACTGTCGTTATTGACGATATCAACCGTTCGCTTGCGCAATATCTTTCTAATGAAGTAGTTCCTGAGGTCTATCTTAAATTGGGAGAACGGATCACCCATTTTATGATCGACGAGTTCCAAGATACCAGTCCGATTCAATGGCGGAATCTGACGCCGTTGATCGAAGAGGCGCTGGCGAAAAACGGCTCTCTCTTTGCAGTTGGTGATACGAAGCAGTCCATTTACGGATTTCGCGGCGCCGATTGGCATATTTTCCGCGATCTGATTGAAGGGAAATATTTCCCTTCCGCACCAACAACTTCTCTTCCGCTGACAACAAATTACCGTAGCGCGCAGGCATTGGTTGATTTTGTAAAAGATGTCTTTTCGACCAATGTTGTTTCTGCCGGCTTTAAAACGCATGCAACGGCAAGCGGGCTATATAACTTTGCACAGGATGTTCCCGATTCGGAAAAGAATAAGGGATACGTTGAAGTTAAATTGATCGAAAAGAAATCGGATGATGATGTATCGATCGCTGCGCAGCGTGAATATATTCTTTCAACAATTCGTGACTGTACCGCGCGCGGGTATTCGTACGGCGACGTTGCCATTCTCACTCCCGCCAATGCAGATGTGGTGGAGATCAGTTCGTGGCTGAACAAAGAGAATATTCCGTTTCTTTCACTGAGCACATTGGATATCCGGAAACGGAAAATTATCGGCGAGATCATCGCACTGCTTCGCTTCCTCGATTCACCGATAGATAATCTTGCATTTGCAACATTTGTGTTTGGGGATCTGTTTCAAAAAGTACTGTTGAGTGAAGGAGTTAATTTTGAGTCCGTGGCATTCCGGCGAACGCCTGCATCACCGGCTGGCAGGCCGGAATTCAGAGATGTGGATTCCCGCGTTCCGTCAAAAGATGAAGCACGGCTGACAAGTCGCGAGAATGACAACACACAAGAGTTTACACACAATGAAGCCCTTCACAAAATATTCGTCGAAAATAAAAAAGAATATTTCTACCGAACATTTCAACGGCAGTATCCCAAACTGTGGGAGCAATATTTTGACAGACTCTTTTCACTTGTCGGTTATATGCCGTTGTACGATCTTGTTTCCGAATCGTACAAAACCTTCTCCGTATTTGAGCAATGCCATAGTGAAGAGAGTGCACTTATAAAGCTTCTCGAATGTGTAAAACTGTTTGAGAACAGCGGCCATAACAGTTTGAACGATTTTCTTTCTTTCAGTACAGACGAAGGGAATGAAGGGTGGAGCATTGAAATACCAAGCACCGTTCATGCCGTACGGATTATGACGGTGCATAAAGCAAAAGGAATGGGATTTCCAGTGGTGATTGTTTCGCTGATAGAGAAGAATCCCCGTTCAGATTCGATGGTAATGAAAGAAACCGAGGATGGAATATCTGTTATTAAGATCGGGCGGAACAATGGTGACAGGAATGATCGACTTGCAGAATTATATGAAGAGAAAAAGAAAGAGCAGACAATCGACGATCTGAACAAATTGTATGTTGCACTGACCCGCGCGCAGAAAGAGATGTATGTTTCCGTACTGTTTAAGAAAATGGAAAATCTTCCGGCAGCTATCCTTCCGGAAAAGAAGTATGGCGAAAAATATGTGACGATAGAAAAAGAAAAAGTTGAGGATAAACTTCCAACGATCGATTCGCTTTATCGCAAAGAACAATCGTCCCTTCCTGTTGCACGATATCAAAAGATCGGTGTGCTGGAAACGAGGCGAGGCGACGCAGTCCATAATATTCTTGCAGAGATTGAATTCATCTCATCTGATATTCTAAAGGATATTCAAACAGCCACGACTATTGTTTCGACTGGTCAGGGGATTGATAAAGAACATGAGATCGCAGCCATAGCTCAGTTTCTTTCGATGGGAGAAGTGAAAGATTATTTCATTTTCAAGCCAGGAAGGACGATCTTGCGTGAGCAGGATATTGCGGCATCGAGTGGAAGATTATACAGAATGGATCGCGTTATTATAGATGAGCAGACGGTAACGATTGTAGATTTTAAAACCGGAAATGACGAAAGGAACAATGATTATCAGGAGCAGGTCAGGAATTATATGCTGATGATCAAGGACATTTATCCGACCAAGAACATCAGCGGCGTGCTGCTCTATCTTGATCTGCGAAAGGTAGTTTCAGTCGTATGAGCACCGTCCGTTTACTTTCGCCGAAGATCAATCTTATTGAAGAAGTGGTAAAACTTTTTGATTGCTCACCTACACTAAAAGACGTGTCATTCCAGCGAAAGCTGGAATCCCGTAGCCTAGATTCCGGTGTTCCGCCAAACGATGAAACACGGCGGGCAAACCAACGGAATGACAGTAATAAAGACTTCTCAAATTCCATCGTCGTATTTCCCGGAAAACGACCCGCACATGTGCTTCGAAAGAAACTTGCGGAAAAGATCGGTTCGTCGTTCATTCCACCGAAGCTTTTTTCTATTGATGTTTTTATCGATTTTCTGTGCGTAACACATTTACAGCTTCGGGCTGAACCGGTAAGTGAATTTGACGCTATTGCAATCCTGTTTGATTTGCATAAATCTCTTCAGGAAGATGAAAAGATTGGGAAGGAACATTTTTCCGCGTTGGAAACATTCTATCCTGTTGGAGTGAAAATCTTTTCAGAACTGGAAGAACTGATGATCGCATCGGTTTCGCCGAAACGACTCTCTCAGGTGGTAGAATCGGTCACGCTCACGTCGGCTCACGCCGTTGCATTATTATTTGAACCGTTCTACAAAGAATTACAAAAACGCAAACTGACTTCCCGTGCGCAGAAATATAAACACCTTGCGGACAGAATATCTGAGATCGATCTCAGTTCGTATGAAACAATCGTTCTTGCAGGATTCTACGCATTTACACAGACGGAAGAGACACTTCTTCATCATGTGCTTGCCCAGAAAAACGTCACTGTCTTTTTCCAGAATGGAATCGGAATACGAACAACGCTCGATCAACTAAGATTGAAACCTGAACTGGAAGGAGATGAACAGGAAACAGAACATCACTTCTACCAATCGCCAGACTCGCATGGAGAATTGTTCGCACTGAACAGAGTATTGAGCGAACAATTCCCGAAACCGGTCATTGACAGTGAGCAAGCGGCGATCATCATTCCGTCATCGGAAAACCTTTTTCCGCTGTACCATCAAACATTGTCCATCTATGAGCAGAGTGAATATAATCTTGCGCTCGGATACCCGCTCTCGCGAACGCCGGTCTACGGTTTTCTCAAATCGCTTCTTGATGTGATTGTTTCATCGAGAGGCGGGGAAGTGTTCGTTCCAACCTATATTCAATTTCTGCTCCATCCGTATACGAAGAATATTCTTTTCAAAACGAGGACAGATGTAACGCGGACGATCATCCATGCAATTGAAGATGACTGCCTTGAACACAGCGCGCGTGTCTTTTTGAATTTGGAAATTGTTGAACAGGATGGGCAATTACATAAAAAAGTTGTTGACCGATTGAAACGGGAAGAAGTCAATATCGGCAGTAAAGAAATCCGGGATCATATTGTGAAGATTCACTCAGCTCTGTTCCGTTCGTTGTTGAACGTACATTCGGTTGGTGAATTTGCCTCTGCGTGTATCAGCGTTCTCAATTTTATCAACGAACACAGCACCGCGCATCGTCATCCCTATTTCCGTCCGTTTGTTGAAACATTGATGGAGCAATTTTCGTCGCTGCAACAATCGCTTTTGTCGGAATATTCATTCGGAACACTTGAGCAATATCTTCTTTTCCTCCGTCATTTTATTGAATCCGTTGATGTTCCGTTCACAGGAACGCCCCTGCAGGGATTACAAGTGCTCGGTTTCCTTGAAACACGCGGATTGCAGTTTGAGCATGTCTTCGTTATTGATGTCAATGACAATGTCCTTCCCGGAAAAGCGCAGCAGGATGTTTTACTTCCACTAACGCTTCGTGATCAGCTTGGACTTTCAACATACCGCGATCAGGAACGGATCAAAGCGTATATCTTTGATGTCCTCCGACGCGGTGCGAAACATGTTCATTGCTTTTATAGTAATAACAATGAGAAGGAGCAGAGCAGATTCATTGCTCAGCTGCAATGGAATCTTCAATTACAGAAAAAGGCATTAACGCCGTTGAACACGCAATCGCAGAAATACGAGATCGATCTTGGAACGCAACAGCCGGCTCCGATTACAAAGACTCCGGAAATGATTGCTGTTTTGAAAGAATTGCAATTTTCTTCAACGGCTCTCGATACGTACATGACGTGCGGATTGAAGTTCTATTATCGCTATGTTCTGCGGATGATGGAAAGGAATGAGATTTCCGGCGACGTTGAACACACTGATGTTGGGAAGATTATTCATAATATCCTGTATGAATATTTTGCTCCCGCGAAAGATCGAAAACTTGAATTGGCTGATTTGGACATTGAACGGTTGCGAAGAGTTATTCATGATAATTTCCGTTCATTCTACGGCAGCACGCAATTTGGTGAACAGTTCTTTACAAAGCGGCGAGTTGAGAAGCATTGTATTGAATTTATTGAACAATTCCAGCGTCCGTTGATTGAATCAGCTTCTATTACTATAGAGGCGTTGGAGGAAAAGTTCACTGCCGAAATTGACGGATTCAATTTTGTCGGCAATGCGGATAGAATAGAAACGAGAAACGAGAAAACTTTCATTCTCGATTTCAAATCGGGGCATCATGAAGCGAATTATCTGATCGATTTTGAAAATCTTTATGTGGAGAATAGAGAGACTTGGAAAGAATCCATAGGTTCTGTGCAATTGGTGTTATACGTGATGCTTTATTCGATTGTCAAGAGTATCGAACCGGAGAAGATCGTTCCGGCATTCATTTTTCTTGGAAAAAAAGAATTGAATGAGCAGATCGAAATATCGTTGTTTGAGTCTGACGAAGAGTTGAAAGAGTGGTTTCCGAAGTTAAAGAAGATTATTCTTTTGTTGACGAAAGAAATTGTTGATGAACATCAATCGTTCAATCCAACGCCTGACATTAAAAATGATTGTCCAGCTTGTCCATATCGTACAATGTGTGGAACGCAGTGGGCGGAGAAGTTTAGTGTATAGTAAAAACAAACTACATACCAATATAGAGTACAGAGAAAAGAATTAAAAGATAAAGGGAATCAGTCGGTAGGTTTGCTTCATATAATCTGAATATGACGGAAACTTTTGCAATAACAACCGTTCTTCAAACTGCAGTTTTTTTATTAATGTTGCAAAAAGTAAGAAGTATAAAGAAAGCGATAAGCGATCCAGTGTGGTAATGACGAACGGCAGCATCAGCAATAAAACTGATAAATACATAGGATGGCGGATGAATTTGTAAATGCCGGAAGTAATGAGCTCTGCATCCTGTTTGGGAATTGGCTGAACGCGAAGATTGTCCCATTTCATTGTGAGGATAGCAAGAAAGCCGATCACTCCGCTAAGAAGTCCGAGCGGCAATAAATACGGATTGTAAAAAGGAAAGCTGCAGTATTGTACTATTGCCGCAATTAGCGTAAATTGTAGTATCACTAAGAGTTTTGAATACATTTTAAATCTTTAATTTTACGATAGGTCATTCCGGCGAAATCCGGAATCCAGCGATATGGATGCCAGCGTGCGTTGACATGACATCATTCTATTCGAATATATGAAAAAATTCCTTCTCCAAATTTTCTTTCTCATTAGTATTTCATTTGCACAATCGCGCCAGATGGATGGCGTTGAATTACAACTTGCCGTCAATAAATTATCGGTACTCGGATCCGTACTCTATATCGCCGCGCATCCGGACGATGAAAATACCGCATTGTTATCATATTTTGCGAAAGGGAAACTATTGCGGACTGCCTATCTTTCTATCACGCGAGGCGAAGGGGGACAGAATCTTGTCGGGTCCGAATTAGGAACGGAACTCGGAATTATCCGGACACAGGAGCTGCTTGCCGCCCGGCAAGTGGACGGTGCGGAGCAGTATTTTACCCGGGCGATAGATTTCGGTTATTCCAAATCGTCCGACGAGGCGCTGCGGATGTGGAACAAAGACAGTGTGTTACAAGATGTTGTCTGGGTGATCAGAAAATTCCGACCGGATATTATCATCACCCGGTTTTCTCCGACGCAGGGAGGACACGGACACCATCTTGCCTCGGCAATTCTTGCGCAGGAAGCTTTCAGAATTTCCGGCGATTCGACGGTGTTTCCGGACCAGATAAAATTTGTGAAACCGTGGAAAGCAAAACGAATTCTCTTTA
>JALNZH010000151.1 GCA_023229405.1 Bacteroidota bacterium | reverse complement strand
CGTTCGGACTCGCCACATCAATCAATCCGTCCGAATTAAGATCCGCCAGTTCGGCAGTCACCATATTTTCCGCATTCAGGCTTCCCATAGAAAGAAAGTATTCCTGTTTGGTGAATGTCCCTCCATTGTTGGTAAATAACTGGAACCGTCCCCATTTGATCGGAAGGAGTATGTCGATATCTGCATCACCGTCGAAATCGGCGGACACATTTTTTCCGGCAGACCAGCCGAATAATTCGTCTCCGAAGGTTTGTGCCGCTCTGAAAGTTTTATTCTTGTTGTTGATATATACGGTGATGAAACCTTTCAAATCGTTGACGATCAGATCCAGGTATCCGTCTTTGTTCACATCCGCCGAACTGACACCGCCGGTATTGTCCTTAATCAGAACAGTGACAGAATCGGAAAAATTATCCTTGGCGGTACGGACAACAGCATGAAACTGAATAATTCCCGAAATCGGCGCACCGGCACTTGTCGTAACGGCAGGTGTCAGCGAGACGGTAATTTTTTCTCCCGCTGCATAAGAAGAGGAAGGAACAATCGTAATAGAGTTTGCCCCGCTGTTATAGGAAACCTGCGAAAGGGAAATTGGCCCTGAATACGATCCGTTCACACGGATATTGGCAGGGATTACGGTAGCGGTGTTCAGCGCTTCGGTGCCTGTCAGAATAATTGGTGTGAAGGAGATGACACCCGTTGCATTCCGTGCGGGGGATGCAGTAGTGATCCATTGCTGTGCGTTAGCGAAAGTAAATGCCCAAAAAAAGGGGAGTATAAAAGTCCTGAAACATCCAAAGCATGTCATAAATTTCCAGAAATAGTATAGGGTGATTAATAACTGAAGTTACGCAATAAGGTAACAATGGTTCGACGCGGCGCAGAAACAGCGGTCATCCTGAGCAAATCCTTTGCTGTTTGTTCCGAAAGAATCCCTGCGGGAAAGGATGCGTCTCCCGATAGGGATGCCTTCGGCAGAAGGATGACATAACTATCTTAGCCTGCGTCTTGCTCACCATGACCGTTTTTCTTGTTTTGCGTACCGTGAGTTAATAATAGGAAAATGTTGGGAAAAGAGCATGGAGAAAAAGTAAAACGAAGACAAGGTAAAAGTGTAAAGTACGAAGGGAATTAATAAGCAATTCAGGTTCCATCATTTATTATGAATTCTTCCTCCCTGTATTGATATTTACGTGATCTGTCAGTATTTAATAAGAGAATTTGTAACTGCTCAACGTACGCTGTATTAGGAAAAAATATTGCTCATTCTGTGCGCCCGCCTGACCGACACAGTCGGGCAGGCAGCGAAGAATCTGTATTACACAATATTGAATCTGTTACTCTTCGCATCGGATTCTTCACTTCGTTCTGCTATACAACAGCAGTGCTCGTTCAGAATGACGATGATAGTATATTGTTTGTTGGCATCATTAAATAGTTACTGATGTTACACAAAAAGGTAAAAATGGTTCGACGCGGCGCAGAAACAGAGACTTAACTATCTTAACCTGCACCTTGCTCACCATGGCCGTTTTTCTTGTTTTGCCTAACGTGAGATAGTTACGAGAATTTTTAGAAAGTGAGAATGTATGAACAAATATTCATTATTCGTTTTATCAATCGTTTCCATATTTCTGGTTGTTTCAATAAATTCCTGCACTGATGGGACTACAGAGAGTGAAAAAAAGGACGAAAATATTAACACAGGATTTCTGTTCCGTGTGGTGGTGAAGAATTCCTCCGGTGCACCGGTGCAAGGGATAAGAGTGAGCGCATATAATGATCCCTCTATCGGCGGATTTCCGAAATATCAAAAAGTGTCGGGGAGCGAGAAGGCAATGTCCCAGTCCACCATCAACTATGCGCTCCCCCGTTTCAGCCGGGTAACGCTCTCCATTTACGAAATGGACGGGATGTTGGTGCAGCAGCCGGTGCTGAATATGCCTGCCGAGGCCGGTATGTACAATGTCAGCTTGTCTATAAATAGCAATACCATTGGTACACGAGTCTATAAAGCGGTACTGCGTGTGCTGAATGATACCACCCAAGCATTATTATTTACGGACTCTATCTCCATCGTTTTATGGCAGCCTGATGCGTCGGTTTCCGTTGTCGGCTATTCTTCCAATTCCGGCGTGGTGGAAACAGGTGATTCTCTTGCATTCCCACATTTGCTCAACCTTCCGACCCTTACTCACACCACAGAAAAGGACCCAACTCCTGTTGGAGAAATCATTATTCCGTCCCAAGTGGTCATAACATTAACCGACACGACCACAAAAAAGTCTGTAACGTTTAAACGGACGGTTGTTCATGGTAAAAACGAATTTGGCCTGACGTGGAGTTCAGCGGTGCAACCGTTTGCTTTGTCCCCGTATTTATTCCCCAATATATTCCATGCAGTGAAGGATACGAGCATCAGCGATGTTGTTCCGACCGCATTCCGCTTACAGCAAAATTATCCCAATCCGTTTAATTGAAGCCAAAACAAAAGCACTCACCGTGTTGTTGCAGGGACGCAGAATGAATAACCGATGCCGAAAAGAAACATTTCGGTATGACGTGCTTTGTAGAGAAGAAAAATACTGGTATTACGGTATTGTAAATATTGAACATTTCGCATAGACTTTTACTGAATAGACATGATAAAATACATTGGTTCAACAATTACAACACTAATCAATAAGAGAATGTATTTTGAAATTTATACCTTCATCAGAATTATTGATATAGAACGGTATTTAGGCTACATTTTAACTAAGGATGATCCGCAGGGAAGATGTTAAGGCTCTTACTGCGGATTTTTTGTGTTTAACAAAATATTATGGAAAAGTCATTAGAAGTAGTTCATCAATTAGTCGCTGATTTTAAAGCGAATGAAAAAGCATACCTCGCGCCTTCCTATTCGGAAAGCCAGGTGCGGCAGGATTTTATCGATAAGTTTTTTACTGCGTTGGGATGGGATGTTACGCACTCTGTGCAGAAAAATCCGTATGAGCAGGAAGTAAAGATTGAAAACAGAGTGTCGATGGTCGGCTCACAGCGACGAGCAGATTATGCGTTTTCTGTCGCCCCGAATTACGACCAGATTAAATTCTTTGTAGAAGCAAAAAAGCCATCCCGCGCTCTGGCAAATGCCGATGATTATTTCCAGACCATTCGCTACGCATGGAACACCCGCATACCAATAGCCGTGCTGACAGATTTTGAAGAGTTCCATATCCTGGACTGCCGCTATAAACCAAATATTAAAACCGCGCTGGAGAGAAAAATAGGAGAATTTCGGTACACCGAATATCCCAATGAAGAAACCTTTGCAAAAATATTTCATCTGTTCGGCAGGGAAGCAGTGGCAGGAGGATCGCTGGAAAAATATGCCGTCACTCTTCCCAAAAAAGGAACTAAACACCTTGGCGCAGTGCAGTTGGTTGATGATGCATTTCTGGAAGAGTTGGATGAATACAGGGAGATCCTAGCGAAAGCATTCAAAAAGACTAACGAGCAGCTTCAGGGGGAAGAACTGACCGAAGCGGTGCAGCGAACTATTGACCGCCTCGTGTTTATCCGATTCCTGGAAGATAAAGGAATTGAGGATAAACAGATTATTTCCCTTTCCGATCCGAAAACAGCCTGGAAATTGTTTGTTACTCTTTGTAAACGGTTCGAGCCAAAATATAATGGACTAATATTCAAATCGCATAGGATTTTGGACAGCGGCGAATGTAAATCTCCGGACGGCCATTCCTTTGCCGAAATCTGTCAGAAAATATCCGATCCTTCTTCACCGTATGACTTTAACCAGATACCGATTTCGATTCTCGGGAGCATCTATGAACGCTTTCTGGGGAAAGTCGTCCATGCCACCGAGAAACGCGTTAAGGTTGAAGAAAAACCGGAAGTGCGTAAAGCGGGTGGAGTCTATTACACTCCTGAATATATCGTTCGGTATATCGTGAAAGAAACCGTAGGCAAATTATTATATAACGATACTTCAACATCTGCAAAAGAAAAAAGTCATCCTGAGCAAGCGAGTGTAACAAACGCGTCGAAGGATGCTTCGACCGGTAAAACACCGGAACAAATTGCAACTATGGCTTTTGCCGATATCGCCTGCGGTTCGGGATCGTTTCTTATTGAAGTGTATACGCAAGTGCTGGATTATCATCTGCAGTATTACCTTCAACATCCTGAAACAGCGGGAAAGGATGTTCTTTTTGAGCGGGATGGAAAGAAGTATCTCACCTTAAAGAAGAAAAAAGAGATTTTAACAAATAATGTGTACGGTGTGGATATCGACTTTCAGGCAACGGAAGTGACGCAGTTATCGCTCTATCTTAAGATGCTCGAAAATGCCACGATGAACGAAGCACATCAGTTCGGCATGTTCAAAGAAACAATCCTTCCCGATTTACGACAAAACATTATCTGCGGCAATTCTTTGATCGGCCGGGATATTCTTGAAGGAGAACTCTTTTCGACAATTGATGAAGCACACCTTAAACCGATGAATTATGGGGATGTGTTTCCGAAAATCATGAAGCGGGGAGGGTTTGATGTGGTGGTGGGGAATCCGCCGTATGTGAGAATCCAGAATCTTCAAACAGAAATTGCACAGATTGATTATTTGAAGAGAAAATATGTGGCTGCTTCAGCAGGAAATTTTGATCTTTACTCGGTATTCTTGGAAAGAGCATTAGCGTTCCTAAAACATGATGGAAAATTAGGTTATATAGTTCCCCACAAATTCTTCAACTCAAATTATGGTCGTCCACTTCGGGGACTTCTTGCAAAAGGAAATCATGTATCGAAAATAGTACACTTTGGAGATATTCAAATATTTATGGGCGCGACAACTTATACCGTTTTAATTTTTCTTGAGAAGCGGGGCGCAAATATTATTGATGTAACAAAAGTGGATAATATTGATAATTGGATAATTGGGAATGGAAATACTCATGGCGTGATGAACACAAAAGAGCTAACAAGTGATACTTGGTCATTTACAGTTGGCGATGCTGGATCTTTATTAAAACGACTAGATATATATCCACTAAAATTGGAAAACCTAGCTTCCAGAATATTTCAAGGATTAAAGACTGGTGCAGATCCAGTATTTATTTTAGAGCTGCATTCTGAAAAGAAGTTTTATTCAAAAGCACTTGATTCAACTATAGAGATCGAACCAAAGTATCTTCGACCTCTTTTCAAATCAGGCGAGATGAAGAAGTATACGCTTCTTCCTAATACTAGATTTGTAATATTTCCTTACGTAACAGGAAAATTAGAAGAATGGACAACCATTCAGCATGAAGCACCAAAAACAGCTAAATATCTTGAATCGTGTAAAAGTATTCTCAATAAGAGGGAGAACGGTAAATTCAAAGGAAAAGATTGGTATGGATTCAGCAGAAATCAAGCATTAGAAATTATATCTGAAATTAAAATATTGACTGCTGACATCAATCCATCTGCAAATTATTGTTTTGATAATAATGGGACTGCCTGTTTCCCAGGTGGCGCAGCAGGTGGCTACGGAATTGTTTTGCCACAAAATCTTTATCTGTATGTGCTAGGTTTACTAAATTCAAAATTAGTTGATTTTTATCTAAAAAACATCTCTACAAATTTCAGAGGTGGGTGGTTTGGATATGACGCGCGCGTATTAAAACGTCTACCTATTAGAACAATTGATTCAACTAATGAAACAGAGAAACGAAAATTCGACAATATAGTAAAGCAAGTCGAGCAAATGCTTGAAGCGAAACAAAAACTCTCTACTGCCAAAACCGACGGTGAAGTAAATCGTCTCGAATCTCTCTGCACTTCGCTCGACCGTAAAATCAACGATGCGGTGTATGAATTATATGGGTTGACTGAGGAAGAGATTAAAATTGTAGAAAATAGTAATTGAAATGAAAACAACGGCCTGAAAAGCCGTGTGTCGAAAAGATGAATGGAAGAATCCAGAAAACTGGATGCTTCGTTACGCTCAGCATGACAATGCTATCGGATATCTTGCAAAAATCATTTTTGAGATGGGTTCTAGTGTCCTGTATCGAAAAAACTTTTAATAAATCGGGCCAAATAATCAAACCAATTTAATAAACTTACGACACTCAATTTAAAATCCAAACCGTCATTCCCGCATGTTTCTGGCGGGAATCCAATATTTAGATGCCCGACAAAATCTCCGCTTTTTGAGCCCCGCCACGGCGAAGTCCCAAAAGGCGGGACATTCGGCCAACGGCCCCGTTGGGGGATGACGACTTAGTTAAGGTATTATTGGTACAGGACACTATTCGTAATCCGAAGTAGTGGAAATAATTTGATGAGTTGGCTAAAAAGTTGAAATGTTCGAATGCGTATATAACCAAATTGCTTAATGGAGGGGAAAATTTGACACTGAGAAAACTCGTTCACATTGCACATGTATTTGAATGCTCGGGTGATTTCGCTCTTGTGCCTGACAAACAAGAAATAAAGAGGTATATCACGTTTCATTCTAAAAACTTTGATACTACAGGTTTTACAAAACAATTGAAATTAGAGGATACGAAAGTGACAATGCAACTGTTGGGCAACATCGTTAGATAATTTGATATTGATAATGTACTGATGTTACACAAAAAGGTAAAAATGGTTCGACGCGGCGCAGAAACAGAGACTTAACTATCTTAGCCTGCGCCTTGCTCACCATGGCCGTTTTTCTTGTTTTGCGTAACGTGAGTAATGTATTGATCATTCTTTAAAAAGAAGGGATGGTATAATAATGGTAAGACAAAAATCGAATATCAACATTGCTCTTAGTCTTTCCGGCGGCGGGTATCGTGCCGCTGCATTTCATTTGGGAGTATTGTCGTATCTCAATAAAGTACATCTGCTTGAACATGTCACTATCCTTTCCACCGTCTCTGGCGGAACGCTGACCGGATTATCCTATGCGCATTCCTTAGTAGAAAAAAAGAGCTTTGAAGAGTTTTATCAGAAATTCTTCAAATTTCTTAAAGAAGTAAACCTTATCAAACTTACCCTTAATAATATTGGCAGTACCGCAGTCACCAAATTGGGATATAAAAATGCGATTACCACTATAGCCGATATTTACAATAAAGAACTGTTTGAAAGGAAGCTTTTTGGTCAGTTTTGGGAGAACACAGAGATCCATGTAAAAGATCTTATTGTTAACTCCACTGAATTTAGAACTGGTGTTGATTTCCGTTTCCAAAAGAGTTCACGAACGAAAGCGAAAATTGGGAATGGGAACGTGGAAATATCTGTAGAGGATGCAAAAAAGATCCGTTTAGCGGATATTGCCGCTGCCTCTTCGTGTTTTCCAGGGGGATTCGAGCCGTTAGCATTTCCGCAAGATTTTCAATGGCCGAATAATGAAATACCTCCGGAGCTCTTACGAAAATTTCCCAATCCATTACCGCTGATGGATGGCGGAATTTATGATAATCAAGGAATAGAAGCGGCAGTTCTTGCAATGAAGGGAAAACTGAAAGAAATAAAGATGTTCATCATTTCAGATACCGATCGGAAAAGCTCAGATCTCTATCCTTATCCTTCGGATAAAAAACATAGTACTATATCTTTATCCACAATGTATATTATCGGGTTTTGTTTATTTCTTTTATCAGCAACAAGTTTTATTGTTCTCATCATCAGTTGGGTGACACAGTATTATGACGGGGGTGGGTGGTTGAGCGGATTTATTCGCTTTGGATTTCCGGCGATTGTTTTGGGAACTCTCGCCTCTTCAATGTATTGGTTAAGAGAAAAAGTAAAGGATGAACTATTCTCTAGAATTCCATCGGTGAAAATAACTCCCTGGGAAGAGATTAAAAAGTTGACGATAGATCAATTATTAGATATGGTAGAATTACGGGCAACCTCGGTTCTTGCATTAACAAGTTCCGTGTTTATGAAAAGAATACGGGGACTTATCTATGGCATTGTGTTTGGGGATTCACAATATAAGAGAAAACGTATCTCAAATTTGATTTATGAATTGAATGGTCATAAGCCAACCCGTGATTCTTGGTTGCAGCCGTCGCTGAAAATACAGGAAGTCACCACTATAGCTTCAAACATTTCTACCAGCGTATGGTTTGAGAAAAGTAGCGATCAAAATACTCTCATCGCTTGCGGTCAATACACTATCTGCTACAATGTGTTGGATTTTATCATCCGGCTGTATGGAAATAACAGTAACAAATATCCATCATGGGCGAAAAAATTATTTGTGCAGGCAAAAAATGATTGGGATAAATTTCAACAGGATCCATACGTTTACGTTACTTTTCCATAGCGCTGGTAAAGCCTTATGAACATACAATCATTACATAAAGAAGAGTTATCACAGAGTGTCGATTTCAGTAGTATTGGTGACGAACTGGGAGAAGACCTCGAAAAGTCTCTGGCCTGCGGGTTAAAACATGATGCTGTATTTTTTGAAGGGAAAAATCCGCTGGCAATATTTCGAACGGCAATTGCCAATGCCATTGGGAATATACAAAACGATGGCCGGGCAAATTTGTTTGTTCGATTATTGAAACTGGGACCGTATGAAGAAGGGATTGCTGAAATACCTCCGGAATTGGTCGGAACGAGATTAACAATTGAAGAGACAACCTCTGTGGTATCATATCTTAGTGGTCACATGATCAAATCCTTCCAGGGTGCGGTGATGGAAATGTTAGCGATAGAACCGTGTATCGATATTCTGAACATCCTTCGACGGGATAAAAAAATATCC